>JAENWV010000084.1 GCA_016650015.1 Thermoleophilia bacterium
CCGGGCCGCAGCACATGAGCGGCGAGCGGGCTCTCGTTTACGTGCGGGTTCGCTATTCCGACGATGATTTCCAGCGCATGGGCCGGCAGCAACAGTTCGTCGAAGCACTGCAGAAGAAGGCAAGCAATCCCTTTAACCTGGCGAAGATGCCCCTGATGGCGCCTGACATCGTTGGCAACATGACTACCGACATGTCTACCAACGATCTACTCAAGCTGGGATGGGTCAAGTTCCGCACTCCGGCTGAGCGCAACCGAAAATTTGTCATGGTCGGTTACGGCCAGGACATCGGCGGCATCTCCTACGTGGTGCTCGACGAGGAAGCCAACAATGCGCTCATCAGGGATTTCCTGTCCGGGTGACCTGGGCGGCATTTCGGGGCGAGTTGCTGCCTGCAAGGATTGACGTGGGCCGCCTTCAGGGCTAATGGTTTTTCAGCTTGTGTTTATGTGGCATTTGGTAATAGATAAAGCTAAAATGAATTCATATGCGAATCGGTGTTGACCTTTCTGCGATCCAGCCCACCAAGAGCGGAGTGGACTGGTACACGCATCGTGTGATCCAGGAGATGATGAATCTCCTAGGTCCTGACGAACAGATGTACCTGTTCAGTAATCGGGAAACCGGTTTCGAACCGGAAGCCGACGGCCGGGACAACGTAACGGTGGTGCGCAACGGCTTCACCTACCAGGAGCCGTGGAGGCAGTTCATCCTGCCGGGGCTGCTGAGGCGGCATAACATCGATGTCTGCTTCTTCACCAATTTTGTCTTGTCAGTCGCCGCATCGTGCCCGATGGTGCTGACTATCCACGACCTCTCGGTCTGGTTGTATCCGCGCACCCACTCATTACGCAACGTCATCTGGGCCCGGATGCTAGTGCCCATCTCGACCAGGCGCAGCCGGAGCATCATCGCGGATTCCAACAACACCAAGATCGATATCGTTCACCTGATCAAGGCGCGGTCCTCGAAAGTGTCGGTTATCCATCTCGGTGCTCCTGACGAATGCAATCCCGAACCTCAGCCCGAAGACGAAGAGGCGATGCAGCATTACGGCATCATCAAGCCATATATCCTGTTTGTGGGAACGCTGGAGCCTCGCAAGAACCTTAACATGCTGATACAGGGTTTTGATCAGGTGGCCAAGTCGAGGCCGGATATCCACATGGTACTGGCAGGCCGACGCGGCTGGATGGCTCAGGCGATCTTCGATGAACTAGAGCGTCGCGACCTGCTGGGCCGGGTACATATCACCGGTTACGTAAAGGAACAATATCTGCCAGCCCTTTACCGCCAGGCGTCAGCCTTTATCTATCCCTCCCTTTATGAGGGTTTCGGGTTGCCGCCCCTGGAAGCAATGTCTTCAGGAACTCCGGTTATCGTCTCAAACAGCTCATCATTGCCTGAGGTTGTAGGTGATGCCGGTCTCTATGTCGATCCCCTGAGCGCCGATGATATGGCCCGCGCGATGGAAGCTGTAGTGAGCGATCCGGAGCTGGCCATGAGCCTGCGCAATAAGGGGCTGGAACGCGCCAAGCAGTTCAGTTGGAAAAAGACGGCCGAGAGGACCCTGGATATCCTACGTGAAGCCGCAAGTATATGACGATCATAGGCGTATGCACCGGGAACGGCTGGTGCTTTTCGGTGCCTGCCTGGCGATATTTTTTACCGTCCTTGAGTTTCGCAGATCGGTCTTTGAAATGGGATCGATCAATTTCACGACCACCGAGCTTGCGGCGGGTTTTTTCTTTCTGACCGCGGCTGTATGGGCTGCAGTTGACCGCGGCAGCTTCTTTTCACGACGCGCCCTTGACCTGGCCGTGATCCTCTTTCTGCTGAGCAACTTTATTTCCTCGGCATTTTCAGGAGATCAGCCCAGCGCCTTTAAGTTTTCTCTCAGGATGACCTTCGCGGCCCTCTTTTATGTCGGTGTCTCACGCTTGCCTCGGAAGGCGCGTTCACACATTGTTATAGCAGGTGCGATTACTGTCACTATGTTGGTGGTCACTCTCATCGGCCTGATGCAGAGCTTCATTCCCGGGGTCGATTGGCCCAATGTACTTTCTCCGTGGCAAGAGGGTAATTTTACATTCGGCGACTTCTACAACGTGCGGGTATCGGCAACCATGCCCTACCCCACGGTGCTTTCGATGTATCTCGAGATTGCCTTGCCGCTGGGACTGGCGCTGGGGCTTTGGTTGATCGGTAGAAAAGAAAGCGTCAGAGTAGGCAGGAATCTTTGGAAAGCGGCTTCTATTATCTGCGTGACGGCGGTTTTGGCCGTTCAGCTTTTCACGTACACACGCAGCGCGCTGATAGCGACAACGGTGTCGATGTTGACCGCCGCTTTCCTGGCAATGGTTTATGGATATGGCCGTCGCGTCGCCGTCTATTTTGCCGCCACTATTATTGTGATGGTGCTGGTCCTGGGGACTGCCACCGTATTCAGTAAAACCGGAGCCGAAAGATATACCGCCGGTGATGAAAGCAGACATTATAGCGCGGAATATCAGTTACTGACGTTTCCCGATAAAATTGCGCCGGGGCAGGAATATAATGCTGATTTACGGGTTGTAAACACATCTGATGTTATGTGGCGAAAATCCGGGAGCGATAATTTTTTAGTTGCATACCGCTGGCTGGAGTATCCGGACAGGAAGCCCTATGAAGCGGTAGACGTTATCAGGAATGAGTTACCATTCGATGTGGCACCAGGCGAAAGTGCCGATGTGACGGTTTCCTTCAACACACCCGAGATACCGGGCCAGTATGTGCTTGCGATCGAGCTGGTAAAGAGCGGGGTCGGTTGGCTTTCAAAAACCGGCGTCACTCCGGTGGTGGTACCGTTAGACTTTAATTCGAGTGCCGGATCAGGATTTGCCATACCTGAACCTCCGGAAAGTTTCGTATATGTAGACACCAAGCAGCAGTTGCTTTCCCGCCCCGTCCTTTGGCAGGCGGCCATTGACATGTGGAAAACGAAGCCCCTGCTGGGAATCGGACCTGGCCAGTTCCGAAGTGAATATCCCAAGTACGTTTCCGGCGTCAAACCGGATGACCGGATCGAAGTCAATAACATTTTCCTGGAAGCGTTGGTCAATACCGGAATTACGGGACTGCTAGCGATGGTCTTTCTGCTGACCTTGGCCTTGTGGTTTCAGTTCCGGCTGGTGAGGGACAGGTCTCTCGGACAGAGCGCGAGGCTGTTGGCACTGGGACTTCTGGCGGCAATGGTGGCATATGTTGTACACGGTATGCTCGACTTCTTCCTGTGGCAGAATGGCGTGACTTTCCTGTTCTTTGCTGTGCTGGGGTTAACGGCCTGGCTGGTTGATCAACAAGGGAGGAGAGTCGCGTGATTGATGTAGTGCGCCGTTCTTCTCCATGGCAAGCCCGGCTGGTGCTGACAGGAGCCGCTCTAGCCATCTGCCTGAGTGCATTCGAGGTGCGAACTCCTGCTTTCTCTCTGGGTCCGGTAAGCTTTACCATCTCGGAACTGGCAGTGCTGTTTTTCTTTTTTACGGTGGCGGTCTATGCGCTTGCGGAACCTGGCTGGTTTTTTTCCCGACGCGTCCTGGACCTGGCGGTGCTTCTGTTCATTGTCAGCAACTTCATCTCGATTCCCGCAGCCGGCGACCGGGGCAGCGCGTTCAAGTTCGCCTTGAGGATGACATTCGCTGCGTTGGTCTACGTTGGAGTTTCACGCCTGCCGGCCCGGGTAAGTTCGCATCTGCTGGTTGCGGGGGCGGTATCCGTGACAATTATTGTCGTGACTATCATTGGATGTCTGGAGAACTTATTTCCGTTAGGGTCGCTCCCGAAACTCCTTTCGCCCTGGCAGGAGGGCACATTCAGCTTCGGCCCCTTCTATAACGTGCGGATATCATCGACGCTGCCGTTTCCCACGGTACTTTCGATGTACCTGGAACTGGCGTTGCCTATCTTTCTGACGCTGGGCTTGTGGCTGACTGCACGGGCGGGGATATCCCCGAGGCGCCGACTTTGGTTCAGCGCGGCTTTGATAACAGGATTGGCGGCGATGACGACCGTACAGATCCTCACATACACCCGTACTGCCCTGGTAGCGATGCCGGTGGCCATGCTGGTGGCCGCTTTATTGGCCGGCATTTATCGGTATGGCAAGCGTGTTGCCGTGTATTTCATTCTGGTGGTAATCATGCTGGGCCTGGTTTTGGCATCCACGGCTTTATTCGGCAACGTGATGTCGGCACGTTTGGGGATAGACGAGCCGGTCAGGCTCTATACCGCTGATTACACACTAATCAGCATGCCGGTTGAGATGGGTCAGAACCAGGAATATTCCGCCCGTGTCCGGATCACGAATACTTCAGATGGCACGTGGGAAAAGTCGGGGGATAATTACGTTGCATATTCGTATAGATGGCTTAATTACCCTGAGAAGGAAAGGCAGGATTTCCACTATCAAATCACCAACCTGCCTAAGGATATCGTACCCGGCGAGACGGTAGAGATGGATGTGACCTTTTTCACTCCTGACATACCCGGACGCTACATTCTGATAATCGAGCCTTTCAGGAGCCATGTGGGAATGTTTTCAGGGGCGAATACTACGCCGTTGGTATTTCCGCTTGAGCTGGTTGACGGAGTCGTCAGGAAGTTTCCGATTCCTGAAACAGCGGCGGATTTTGTCGAGGCGCCCGTAGTACTGCCGACTCCCGATCGCGGCGTCCTGTGGCGTGCCGCCTGGAGGATCTGGAAGGAACATCCTGTTCTGGGAGTGGGGCCGGGACAATTCCGCAAGGTGTATTCAAATTACTCCGAAAATATTACGCCGGACGAGCATCTGGAGACTCATAACATTTTTCTGGAGGCATTAGCCAATACCGGGGTTGTAGGCCTGGCCGCCATGCTTTTCTTACTGGCTTCGGCAATTTGGTATCAGTTCCGGCTGGTGCGAAGCAGATCTCTGAATGACAGTATGCGGCTGTTATCGCTGGGACTGCTGGCGGCGCTGGTGGCATATGTGACTCATGGCTTTCTTGATTTCTTCCTGTGGCAGAATGGAGTGACATTTCTTTTCTTCACTTTGCTGGGCCTGACCGCGTGGCTGGTTCGAAAGGAGCGCGACGGGGAGCGCGGCAAGCAGGACCTGTCTATTCGATAACGGACTTTAAGACGCGAAGCGTCTCGGCAGCCGTCTTCTCCCAGGTGAAGGCAGCTGCCCTTTTTTTCCCCCTCTCGATCAGCAGGTTGCGGGTGCCGGAGTCGCCAGCGAGCAGTTCCATCGCCGCGGCGATCTCCTCGATGTTCTCCGGGTCGATCAGCGCCGCCGCCGAACCGGCGACCTCAGGCAAGGACGAGCGGTTCGACGTTATCACTGGCGTCGAGGCGGCCATGGCCTCCAGCACCGGCAGGCCGAAGCCTTCATAGAGCGACGGGAAGACCAGCGCCGTAGCCATCCGGTAGACTGATGGCAGATCCTCATCCGGGATGTATCCGGGGGTGACTACGGACCCCGCTGGCAGCCGCGAGATTACTTCCGCCAGTCCAGGGTCTGAAAAAAGACGGTTACTGGCTCCCACGAGCACAAGTTTATGTTCGGCGGTGGTATCATCAGAGAGCAGGCGGTATGCCTTCACCAGGTTAGCAAGGTTTTTGCGGGGCTCGAGGCTTGAGACTGACAGGAAGAACTTTGGTGGCAACCCGTGGCGCCGGCTCACGGCTGCGAGATCATCCTTTTTGACGCGCTGGCGGAAGTCCGCCGAGACACCCAGGTGGATGGCGGTGACTTTTTCGGGGTCAACCCCCAGATGGGTGATCAGATCTTCCCTGGAGCTCTCCGAGTCGGTGATGAGTGCCGCAGCCTGTTTAACAATCTTCGGTATGATGTTCCGGTAATAAGCGCCGAAGCTGCGTGAGAAGTATTCGGGGAAAAGCAGGAAAGACAGGTCGTGGATAGTAACTACGCTTGAAGACGGCGGATACAGCGGCGCCACGTTGGCGGGACTGAAGAGGATGTCGACCCCTGACTTTATAACCATGCGTCTCAGGAGCGTCTGCTCCCAGACCAGACCGCGGACGGGGCCTCCGGCGGGGGCGCGGCTTGCCACTATCGGCAGACCTGTTTCGGCGCCCTGTCCCTCGCGGCCGGTGAAGACCGTGAAGTCCACGTCATCCGCCTTCAGCGCGCAAAGGGCCCGGGTTACCTCGCGGGCGTACTGCTGCACGCCGGTGAGCTGCCGGAAGATGGAACGACCGTTGATGCCAATGTGCAACATGAGGCGATTTTAGCACCGTGGACGGCAGGCCGACAAAAAAGTGTTTGAAGTCGTCGGCGGGCGCAGGCGCCTCAAAGCCGTCGCCGGATAGCTGATATCCTGTAAAACAGCAAGTAAAATGTCTAAAATGGATAACAGGGACACAAGTTGACAAAAGTAGCAAAAATTTTCACTTCTCATCGTTTTTCCCACGTTACACTGGTAGCCGCCGATATGCTGGGTGTCATCGGCGGCTTCCGTCTTGCCTTTCTCTTCTATATTCAGTGGGGAGTGCTGTATGCCGGCGAGGCAGCAGCGCCTTCATACAATTTTTACCTGGCTCTCGCAGGTGTGATCCTGCCGTTCTACTGGCTTTTGTTTAAGTTGCATGGTCTTTACCGTTTCCGGCTGAACCTGAGCCTGCTGGAAGTACTGCCGGCGATCGTCACCGCAGTGACCGAGGCATCCATGGTGCTACTGGCTATCACCATGGTCATCTTTCCGGTTGTTCATTATTCGCGAAATATTATTGTCATTTCCTGGATCAGCACTATCATCTGCGTTTCCCTGGCGCGGCTGATCATCTACATGATATTTCGCTGGGGCCGTCGCCGGGGCTGGTATGTCAAGAACACGCTGGTTCTGGGAGCGGGGAAGGTGGGGATCTCCTGCGCCGAAAAGATCAGGCACAACCCGGAACTGGGCCTGCGTTTTGTGGGCTTCCTCGACGAACAGCCATCGGAGCGCGCCACCAAA
>JAENWV010000176.1 GCA_016650015.1 Thermoleophilia bacterium
GTTATGGACCCGCTGGTATACCTCGCTCTGCGGGTCCGAGAGGTCACCGAATATCCGCGCCTTTGCCGGGCAGGCTTCGGCGCAGGCGGTGAGAGTCTCGCCCTTGCTCAGCCGGGTGTCGAAGCAGAAGTCGCACTTGTCTACTGACTTGGTCTCTTCGTTGTAGTAGCGGCCGTTATACGGACAGGCCGACATGCAGGTCTTGCAGCCGATACACTTTTTCTTGTCCACCATGATGATGCCGTTCTGCTGGTTTTTATAGGTGGCTTTTGTCGGGCAGGCCCTGACGCACGCCGGGTTGTTACACTGGTTACAGAGCACCGGGATGAATTCGATCCGGCGATCGGCGCTCTCGGGGTGGACCTGCTCGAGAATCCTGGTGCGATAGCCATACTCGGGCACATGGTTCGTCGCGGCGCAGGCCTCGATACAGCGCTCGCAGTCGATGCAGTTGTCCTGCCGGATCACCATGCTGTAGTGCGGCTTGTATGGATACTGATCGGCGAATTCCAGGCGTGATGCGAAGACCTTGTCCACTATCGAGGCGGCCGACAGGAGCGTTCCACCCGCGAATATTCCGGTGATGGCCAGACCCAGCTTCAGGAATTGCCGCCGCTCCATTTCCGGAACGATGCCGTTTTTGTCCGGTTCCGGCTGATCGGGGATCCTGAAGGAAGTATTCATCAATGCTCCCCTCCTTCATGCGCTTCGACCTTGTGCCCGCCGAAGGCCCTTTCGCCCAGCAGGAAGAACAGGCCCACGAGGGCAATGCTGCCGAGGACGACAGCTATCTCGTGCCAGCTCGGTGTATAGCTGAGAAGCCCGTGATATTCGTTCACTTCGAGATCATATCGAAGTGGCACTACCTGGCCGACAATCACGAGGTCGTACCGCATAAAGAAGATTCCGAAGATCATCATCGCCGAGCCGAGCGCCATCATCCCAAGATTCGTGCCTTTGGACTTGACGAAGAGCACCAGAGGGATGATCATGCCGATGCCTATCTCGAGCACCCAGAAGTTGAACGCGAACGGGCCGGTCAGGAGAGCTTCCAGCGCCATGATCTTGGCCTCGCCGCCGGCGAACCCCGTGATGAAATTCCACACGGTGAACAAGAGAATCACCGCGATGAGCAAGATGGCGATCCTGGTCGTTACCTCGAGTGCCCGCTTCATGGCCGGTTCCATCTTTTCGCCCCTGATCTTGTAAGCGGACAGGGTGAAGAGGATGATTGCGCCGACGCCGGACATCATGGCCGAAGCGATGAAATAGATGGGCATGAAGGGCCCGTACCAATATTCGTGTCCGCCGAGCATTCCGAAGACAGCGCCGAGGTTGCTGTTGGCCGCGATATCAACGATGACGCCGACGAAACCGATCATCACCGCATAGCGATACTTCCGCCTCAGGAGCAGGTAGTATTCGACCGTGGCAAACACGATAAAGGCACCATACAACGTGCCCATCCACCAGATGTTAGAAGTGAGATTAGGGGACAGCACATTGTAAATGGCCATCCGGAAAGGATTCTCGATCTCGAAAAAGATCACGAAGAAACCCCCTAAGATGGTTGCCACCGCCAGGAAGAGGGCCCGTTTGGCTACCGGAGCCAGTACTTTGACTCCAAACACGTGCCCGCTCGCCGAAACGATGCAGAGTCCTGTCGAGGTGACGGCAAAAAAGACATATGTGGAAATGAGAATGCCCCAGGGTATCTCGCGCGAGGCGCCATAAGCTTCCAGGGACCCGATCAGCTTGGCATGAACCCCCGCGGCGGCGCCGGCGGCGGCAATCAGCGACAGGAATAAAATCGTCAACCAGTAAGCCCTGCTCCTGATCGCTTCGACCAGACCCGTCCACCTCGTGGTCATGAACGGTGCTTCTGCTGTTTCCGTAGAAACACTCTCAGCCATGATGCCTCCCTCCTTGATCAGAACCGACTGCCCCTGCGGCTGCCCCACCGCGGTTGACCGGTTATTTGTCCTAATTTTACCCGAGACGACACCTATCTAAAATCGGGGAAAGTTACCAAAGCTCTGGGGTTTAATCCCTAGCAGCCAATGGGGGTTTAGCGAAGGTAAGTAGGTAGTTTTCCCTGTAGGGAGTAAGGTTAATCACCTACCTGATTGCTGTTAGTCTGGGCGGCCCGCGCCGGGGGGCATGGCTGCCGGTGGCCGCGAATACCTTACCTGGTATTACTTTTACCTGCTAATCCGCACATTTTAAACGTCGCCACCAGCGCTTGCTAGTGCTACGTAAACACCTATATTTAGCCAGTGAAAACAGCAATATTTAGCTAGTAAAAGTAGCTAAGTTGGTCACATACATCGTCCTAGTGTAAATAGCTAAGATGGTCAACTAGGCAGTTGACCCAAATTTGTAATTTTTTGTAAATATCAGAATATTTCTTTACCGGCATATTTTGCCCGGCGAACGCTATTTTTTCAGTTGACAATATTTCTTCTTTTTGGGTTTTCAGCTTAATGCCGTAACCAGACCTGCAAGTATCCGCCAGTCTGTCCGGGCTAGTTTGTGTATTGGAATGCGTGGGATTATTCTTTCGAAGAAAACCGTCATGAAAGAAGGGCGCAAATGACTGCGGCAATAAATATCGAAGGGCTGGCAAAACGGTTTAGTCGGGTTGAAGCACTGGCTCCTCTTGAGTTGCAGGTGCCGGAGGGACAGATACTCGGGTACCTGGGGGACCCCCAATGGCGCCGGCAAGACAAACACCATACGCCTGCTCCTGGGGCTTCTGCAGCCAAGTGGCGACCGGGCTGAACACCGTTCCCCCGGGAATCCTGGTCCTCGGTCTGGGAACCATGGTCCAGGGTTTACTGCCCCGCTATGCTTCCCCCCTGGCTTATGGCCTGATCGCCTGGTCTTTCCTGGTTGAACTGGTTGGCTCGATGGTCAAACCGAACCACTATTTTCTCGACCTGTCGATCTTTCACCACATGGCGCTGGCGCCCGCCGCTGAAATAAGGTGGGACAGCGCGGCGATATTCGTGGGTTTTGGAATCGGTGCTGCCGTACTCGGAGTGCTGTTTTTTAACCGGCGCGACCTGGCCGGCTTGTGATGATGGAAGACAGGGACGGCTCAGGAGCCTTTCCGTCCGTGGATCATCCGTTCGCGCTCGTCGCTTTTATCGGACTTGTGAAGTGACTGCAGACCCCAGACCGCA
>JAENWV010000101.1 GCA_016650015.1 Thermoleophilia bacterium
CATGCGAATCAGCAGTTGAGCTGATGTGGAAATTGGAGCGATCGTTGAGAGTCAGGGTTCGCAAGCTCGTGTGGGACGATTGGAACATCTCGCATATAGCCCGGCGGCAGATTACGCCGGAAGATATCGACTGGCTTCTTATCGGCATGCATCCTCGGCCGCGATTCGATAGGGGCCGAAGCGGGACACTGGCCGCATGGGGCAAGGACGAACGAGACCGCTATCTGCTATTGATCCTGGCCGAAAGGAGTCCGGGAGTTTTCTATCCGGTAACCGCGAGGCCCATGACCACCTGTGAAAAAAGCCGTTTTAAGGAATTGTCAAAATGAGCGGAAAAAAGAAAACTGAAAAGCCTGAAAGCAAAGGGCCGAGTTTCAATTCACCAAAAGAAGAAGCGGCATTTTGGGAAAACCACAGTCCGCTCGACTTCCCCGGGGAGTTCGAAGCAGTTGAAGCGGATATCGACAGACCCCTGCGTCACGAGCGTGTGCTTTCGATTAGGCTCGACGAACTGACTATAACCAAAATGGAGGCGCTTGCGCGGCAGCGCCACATTGGTAAAAGTACCTTGGCACGCATGCTGATCGTTCAGGGTCTGGAGAAGTTCAGCCGCACTGGGTAGCTTCCATCAAAATCTTCTTCCCCCTGCAGGGTTCGCCCTTGCAGCGCCCATGGGCTACGGTCCATGGGCTTTGTTTGTCCTCTTGTTGCAGTGTGTGACAATTCGTAGTTAGATTACATGACACGAAGCTCTCAAAAACAGAGAGTATCGTGATGTGTAATGTAATTATTATACTGAATTGAACGCCGACTACTCAGAAGACGCCCTGGTCGAACAGCCCGCCATCGCTCTGTTTGCAGAGCTCGGCTGGGAGACCGTCGGCTGTTTCTACGAAATCTTCGGCCCAAGTGGGGATGGGGCCACTCCTGAGCGACCCTGGCTCGGCCGCGAGACAACTTCCGAAGTCGTGCTTGTACCCCGCCTGCGTTCAGCGCTCGAACAGCTCAACCCTGGCCTTCCCGCCGAAGCTGTCAGCGACGCCATCGAGCAAATGACCCGCGACCGCAGCGCCATGAGCCCGGCTGTAGCAAACCGCGAAATCTACAAGCTTCTCAAAGATGGCGTCAAAGTGGCAACGGGCGACCGCGCCGGCACGGGCGAGGAGCAGGTTGAGACCGCGCGGGTCATCGACTGGGATAATCCCGAAAACAACAACTTCCTGCTGGCCTCGCAGCTCTGGATCTCCGGCGAGATGTACAAAAGGCGCACGGACCTGGTCGGGTTCGTTAACGGCCTGCCCCTGCTTTTCATCGAACTGAAAGCCTCCCACCGGCGACTGGAAAATGCTTACCGCGATAACCTGCGCGATTACAAGAACGCCATTCCGCAATTATTCTGGTACAACTCTCTCGTCATCCTCTCCAACGGCAGCCAGAGCCGCATCGGCAGTATGACTTCGGAGTGGGGCCATTTCAACGAGTGGAAAAAGATCAACAGTGAGGGCGAAGCGGGAGCTGTTTCACTTGAAACCATGATCCGTGGCGTCTGCGATAAGGGCCGCTTCCTTGACCTGGTGGAAAATTTCACGGTCTTCAGTGACATCCGCGGTGGCCTCATCAAGATGGTCGCCAAGAATCATCAGTTCCTGGGTGTGAATAATGCTATCGAGGCGATGGACGACGCTCGTGACAGGCAGGGCCGGCTCGGCGTCTTCTGGCATACACAGGGGAGCGGCAAAAGCCTTTCCATGGTGTTCTTCTCCCAGAAAGTGCTCAGGAAGTTGCCCGGCAATTACACCTTTCTCATTGTCACTGACCGCACCGACCTCGACGACCAGATCTACAAGTATTTCGCTTCGGCCGGTTCCGTGACCGAGGGCGAAATCCAGGCGGCGAGCGGCGAGCACCTTAAGCAGCTGCTACGTGAGGACCACCGCTTTATTTTCACGCTCATCCAGAAGTTTCGCACCGACAAGGGCGCTACCTACCCCACACTTTCCGAGCGCGACGACATCATCGTCATCACCGACGAGGCCCACCGCAGCCAGTACGACACCTTCGCCCTCAACATGCGAAACGCGTTGCCCAATGCCTCCTTCATCGGTTTCACCGGCACGCCGCTGATGGTGGGCGAGGAGAAGACCCGCGAGGTCTTCGGCGACTACGTGAGCGTCTACAACTTCAAACAGTCGATGGACGACGGCGCCACTGTGCCGCTTTATTACGAGAACCGCATTCCCGAGTTACAGCTCACCAACGAGGACTTGAACGAGGATATGGAGCGCCTGCTGGAGGACGCCGAACTTAACGAGGACCAGGAGAAGAAGCTGGAGCGGGAGTTCGCGCGCGAGTATCACCTGATCACCCGTGATGACCGGCTGGAGAAAGTCGCCGAGGATATCGTCGGTCACTTCATGGGTCGGGGCTTTGCCGGCAAGGCGATGGTCGTCGCCATCGACAAGGCGACTGCCGTACGCATGTACGACAAGGTGCGGAAGCATTGGCGGGAGTATCTGAAAAAGTTGAAGTCCGAGCTGGCTGGGGCCGACTTCGCCGGCAGGGAAGCTGAGCGCGAAGGCCTGGCGGCTCGAATCAAATACATGGAAGAGACCGATATGGCGGTGGTCGTATCCCAGGCGCAGAATGAAATCGAGGATTTCCGGCAGATGGGTCTGGAAATCGCGCCGCACCGCCGCCGGATCGTCAGTGAAGACCTGGACACGAAATTCAAAGATCCCGACGATCCCCTCCGCATCGTTTTTGTCTGCGCCATGTGGATGACCGGTTTTGATGTGCCCAGCTGCTCCACCATCTACCTCGACAAGCCCATGCGCAATCACACCTTGATGCAGACTATCGCTCGGGCAAACCGTGTCTTTGGCGACGAGAAGGTTAACGGCCTGATCGTCGATTACGTTGGCATCTTTCGCAGCCTGCAACGCGCCCTTGCCATTTATGGAACGGCGGCGGGTGGCGCTTTAGGTGAAGGCGACTGGCCGGTTCAGGACAAGTCGGCGCTGGTGGCGGAGCTGAAGAAGGCGATTGAGGAAGCTGAGGCGTATTGCGCCGAGCTGCGCATAGACACGAAAGCGCTTGCCGCCGCCGCTGGATTTGATTTCATCAAACTGCGAGACGACGCGGCAGACGCTATAGTAGCCAAAGAGGAGAGTAAAAAGCGCTTCCTGTCGCTGGCGGACAATGTGAATCGCCTGTTCCGGGCGATGCTACCGGATAAAGCAGCCAACGAGTTCGGCCCTGACCGCGCGCTATTTTCCGTTATCGCGGAGAAAATCCGCTCCGACGCTCCCGAGGTGGATGTCTCGGAAGTCGTGGAGTCCGTGGATCGTTTGCTCGATGATTCCATCGCCGCCGCTGGCTACATCATCGCCGCTTCAGATAACGCCATTGATCTCAGCCAAATAGACTTCGATGCGCTGCGAGCGAGGTTTGAAAAAGGCCATCGCCATCTCGAGACGGAAAAACTCAAGACGGCACTAACCGTAAAAATCAAAAAGATGGCGGCACTGAACCACAGCCGCATGGATTTTCTGAATAAGCTCCAGGAGATGATCGATGAATATAACGCGGGTGCCTGCAATGTGGAGGAGCTCTACAACAGGCTGATTGACCTCACCCGTGAACTGAGCCAGGAAGATCAGCGAGCCGTATCTGAGCAGTTGAGTGAGGAAGAGCTGGCGGTATTTGACCTTTTGATCAGGCCGGAAATAGAAATTTCAGAAAAGGATCGCAAGCTGGTGAAAAAAGCGGCCCGGGATTTATTGGCATCGCTTAAAAAAGAGAAGCTGGTGCTGGACTGGCGCAAGCGACAACAGGCGCGGGCGGCGGTTCGTGTGGCTATCAGCGAGTTGTTGGATAGTGAGCTGCCAGATGCTTTCACGAAAGAGCTTTATCAGCAGAAATGCGACCTTCTATATCAGCATGTCTACGATTCCTACTTCGGGCAGTGTCGCAGTATTTACACGCCGTCGGCGTAGAGATAATCAATCTGTAAAATGCTGCCGTCAGGCCGCCTCAACCGGATCGAAACCGACAGCCGTCACCGAACAGCCGCCCCCAGTCCCCACCGAGGCTTCCGCCCGCGCCTTGATTCCCAGCAGCATCCGCCGCTCCATGATTGAATGTGCCGGCTCCAACCCGTACTTGTTCCAGATGTAGCCAGCCACGCTCGGTCTGAAATCCGAGCGCGTGCGGGCGATGAGCCGGGTGGTCCGCTCGTCGATCTTGAGCAGAGCGAAAGTCCAGGACCCATAGGGAAGGTTCTTGGCGAAATTCTCCGCCGGACTGCCCGGGGTGCGCAGAACCAGAGTCCGCTCACGTTCTACCAGGACCACCTCGTAGTGCAGATCAGCAGGATAGCCTTCGCGGGCCAGCCTGATGGTGTCTCCCGGCTCAAGGTGCTGGAATTCCGGGACGACCCGGTCGGCGCTGTGGATGTCGAAGCCCAGCAGGTTTTCCAGCCAGTCGTAGCTGTACAGGCCACCGCGGCCCTGTCCCATCTGCACCAGCCAGGGCCAGACCAGCGGGGCGGCGGCGTGGATGGTGACCGCGTGGTTGGTTATATAACGGGGCTCGCTGACGACTTCGTCTCCCGGCAGCGCCATTGCGGCCTCCTCGGCGGTCGCGCCCCAACGGATGATCCGCGGGCGCACCATCGTCGCGTAACCGCCGGCCGTCGAGGCCGCCATGAAGAATAAGCCGCTTATTTTTTTGAGTTTCATCTTCAGAACCCGGTTTTCCTGGGCGCAACTCCTGCAGTTTTCTTATAAATTTGGCTTTCCCGGATGACGCTCCGCTCAAACACCGAAGCGTCGGTTTCGGTCCGCCGGCAATATTCCACCAAAAAGCTCCTGCCCCCCGGATTCAATCCATCCGACGCTTCTGCTATACTCTTTAATTCCACTGCATAGCGACGCCGCCGCCGGATAAAGGCCGCTGCCCGCGCTGAATATCTTCCACTCCTGCTCCATGCAAAGGCATGGGGCCGCCCAGACCGAAGGAGGTGAGTACCACGAGCAACTATGAAATCATGCTTCTGCTCAATCCTGAAGCAGAGCCCGCCCGCCAGACGGAGATCCTGGACCGTGTAAAGAAGACAGCCACGGACGGCGACGGCACTGTGGACAAGGTTGAGGAATGGGGCAAGAAGCGCCTCGCTTACGAGATCAACCACATTCGCGACGCGTTCTACTACATCATCACTCTCACCATCTCAACGGCTGTGCTGGACGAGATCTCGCGCATCCTCAGGATAACCGACGAGGTCATCCGGTTCATGCCGGTGGCCCTCAAGGAAAAAGTAGCAAGTGAGAGCTAAAGGAGGCCCACGATGGCCAGTATCAACCGTGTAACACTGGTAGGAAACCTGACCCGCGACCCGGAATTGCGGACGACGCCCAACGGCAAGTCCGTCTGTACCCTGGGGCTGGCGGTAAACGATCGTTACAAGAACGACGCCGGCGAATGGATCGAGAAGCCCAATTATTTCGACATCGTCGTCTGGGGAGCCCAGGCGGAGAGCTGCAGCCAGTATCTAAACAAGGGCCGGCAGATCGCCGTTGACGGCCGCCTCAGCTTCCGCAGCTGGGAAGCCCAGGACGGTTCCAAACGCTCCAAGGTAGAAGTGATCGCCAACACGGTGCAGTTCCTCGGCTCACGCCAGGATGCTGGCGCCTCCCAGGGCGCAACAACCGGCGCGCCGGTAACGACCGGTGCTCCGTCGGGCCTGTTGCCTGACACATCGGATTTCGATTCGCCGCCTGCTTCATCCGGCGACGACGACATCCCGTTTTAACGACAGTAAATGTGAACCGAGGGGCGCTTGGCACTACGCTGGGCAGCGCCCCGGTTTAACTAAAACCGGAACCTGGAACCAGGAACCAAGAACAAGGAACGGTATTAATGCCACCATCATCTTCGAGAGGTCCTCGCAAGGCTGGCAGCAAGCGTCCGTCCTGGCGAGCCGGAGGCGGCTCCCAGCGGCGCAAGTACTGCTACTTCTGCAAGGAAAAAGTCGTCGAGATCGACTACAAGAACTACAACCAGCTGCGGCGCTACGTTTCCGACCGGGGCAAGATCCGCGCCCGCCGGGTTACCGGCAC
>JAENWV010000165.1 GCA_016650015.1 Thermoleophilia bacterium
CTATCGAGGGAGATTCTTTCACAGTAACCATCAGACGCATCGGATCCATCAAGTAGATGCGCCCTGTGGCCGAACATCCCAGGGAAGTCAATCTGCCGATTCAAACCCCATCACCGGGGGTATAAGGAGGAATCATGTACAAGAAGATCCTGATAGCCACAGATGGTTCAGAGACTGCGGACGCGGCGGTGGAGCACGCTGCTTATCTCGCGCGCGCCGTCGGTGCTGATGAAGTCGTGGTTTTGCATGTCTGCCCGGCATGTACGCCCGAGCTGGACCCGGATTCAAAAAACAGGGAGACCGCAGCCGAGATAGTCAAGAAGGCCGGTGAGTCGATTGCCTCCGAAGGGATCGTCGTCCGAACGTTGGTTGAGATGCATTATCCTCCGGAAGAAGTCGGTGAGGCGGTTATTGATATTGCAACCAGTGAAAACGTCGACCTTCTGATCCTGGGTAGCCGTGGCCTCAGCGAGTTCAAGGGGATTCTGCTGGGGAGCGTCAGCCACAAGGTTCTGCAAAAAGCCTCATGCCCGGTGCTGGTGATCAAGGCCGGGGAATGATTTAAACGCGCTTATTTGTCCCGAGTGAATCCTGGCTGGCGCTGGCGTCAATGCCAGGCCGGCCGGCGACCATCAGTTGCGGCCTGAAGGTTGGACAAGCCTCATCCTGGGGCAGGCAGCAAAGCTGGCTCAACCCAAAGAAACAGGTATCACAGGAACCCTCGGCTATAGCTTTACCCGCATTTTCTTTTGCCGGATTATCGACTGGGGCAGTGACGGTAGCGGGCAAATCAATAACTCCTTGAATAGTCTGTGATCGGAACTGCATCCTATCCCCAGGCAATATGCAACGCAATACCTCAGCTGACAAGTTATCCGCAAATTGGACGATTTTTTTTAATGGGCCCAGGGCCAGGCTTTAAACTCTACATCCACGGGTTTGATATGATAATTTCCGGCGCCGTCACAGACGGATCTACGGTTTGAAAATAGTTTGAAAAATACAGTTAAAAAATATCTCATTCTGGTCGCTGCTTCCGTCATTGTTTCTCTGGCTGTTTCAGGCTGCGGTGGTGACGACAAAACAACGAGCGAGGCAGGGACATCGACGGCAAGCCGTCAAACAACCACCTCTGCTACGCAGACGGCAAAAACGACGGAACAGGCAGGCATCAAGCTCGACCCGAACCTGCAAAGCAAGACCGGAACCCCCTCTCCCCCGGAGATGACCGCGCTGATCAATCTTCAGAAAAAAGTACCGTATCCGGTCATCGTGCCGACGGATCTTCCGTCCGGGTATAATCTTGAGGTTGACCTTATCGGTTACGGCGGCAAAACCGCCAAGGATCCGGTGGGATACTACAGCTTCAGGTATGCGGATCCGTCCAACGCCAACCGGTCACTTACTTTCAACCAGAGCCTGTCCAACAGCAAGCCTCTATCGGGGTACTACCTTACAGAGGTTGAGATGAATGGGGTGAACTACCAGGTATACTGGCACAAGACCCGGGAATACCTGCCCCAGGGTGATCCGGTACGGACTGACTCAGTCGGAGAAGCGGAGACCTTCGTGGTCGTCTGGCAGGGTCAATATACGGATCCGTCGACCGGAAAACCGCAGGAACTCTGGTATAACATGCAGTCCGGCACCTGGACCACCAGCTGGAGTGAAATACAGACAGTGCTGTCGAATCTCAAGCCGCTTTCCGCTGTAGCTGAATAAAAAAGACGGCCCGCCTGGGCCGTCTGATGATAGTTCCATTCCTCCGTCTTCGGGACAGGCTTATTTTCCCTGGATGACCGCAATTATGGCGTCGGCCATCTCAGAGGTGCCGGCAGTGCCGCCGAGATCGTAGGTGACCTGTACACCAGCCCCGATGACCTGCCGCACCGCCTCGGTCACGCGATCCGCCGCCTCATTTTCACCCATATGCCTGAGCATCAGGGCGCCCGAGAGTATGGTCGCGGTCGCATTGGCCTTGTTCTTGCCCGCGTATTTCGGCGCGCTGCCATGCACCGGCTCGAAAACAGCCATGGTATCGCCGATGTTTGCGCCCGGCGCCACTCCCAGCCCGCCGACCAGTCCCGCACAGAGATCGGAAAGGATGTCTCCATAGAGGTTTGGCATTACCATCACGTCATAGAGTTCCGGCTTCTGGACGAGCTGCATGCACATGTTGTCCACCAGCCGATCCTCGAACTCGATGTCGGAATAGCTCTCGGCCACGTGGCGCACGGATTCCAGGAACAGGCCGTCGCTGTACTTGAGAATGTTGGCCTTGTGAACCGCGGTAACCTTTCTCCGTCCCTGGGCCCGGGCATATTCAAAGGCGAAACGCGCGACCCGCTCCGATGCCTTGCGAGTAATGATTTTGATGCTCTCGGCGGCATCCTCGCCGACCATGTGCTCGACTCCAGCATAAAGATCCTCGGTGTTCTCGCGGACGATCACCAGGTCGATATTCTCGTAACGCGATTTTACACCCGGGATCGACAAGGCCGGGCGCAGGTTGACATACAGGTCGAGCGCCTTCCGCAAAGCGACATTTACGCTACGAAAACCGCTGCCGATCGGAGTGGTGACCGGGCCTTTCAGGGCGATGCCGGTCCGGCGAACTGATTCGAGCACATTGTCAGGAAGCGGTGTCCCATATTCGGCCATGATATCCTGGCCGGCTTCGACGACCTGCCAGTCGATTTCCACGCCGGTTGCTTCGATAACCCGGCAAGCCGCCTTTGTTATCTCGGGCCCGATGCCGTCACCGGGAATAAGCGTTACTTGGTATGCCATGAAATCTCCGCTCCTTCCGAGGAGGCGGCCCAGCCGGAACAGCCGGCCATCAGGCCAGGCTTCACGCGAGCCGCCCGATGATTACAGGTTAAAATCTCCGTATTTTCTGAAGTGCTCCACCAGACCGCCATCGTTCAGGATCTTTACCATGACATCAGGCAGGGGCGCAAAGGTCAGCATCTGGTCCCTGGTCACGTTTCTGACGGTACCGGCAGCCAGATCGATTTCCAGCTCATCTCCCTGTTCGATGCCCGAAGTGTCTATCTCCAGCACCGGCAGCCCGACATTGATGGAGTTACGAAAAAATATGCGGGCGAACGACTGGGCCAGCACGGCGTTGACCCCGGCCAGCTTGATGATCCGCGGCGCGTGCTCACGGCTGGAACCCAGACCGAAATTCCGGCCCGCCACGACAAAGTCGCCGGGGCTCATCTTAGAGGCGAATTCAGTGTTGGCGTCCTCGAGCACGTGCTTGGCCAGCTCCGGCAGGTTTGTTCTCAGATGGAAATACCTTCCGGGGGCAATGTGGTCGGTTGATATGCTGTCCCCGAATTTCCAGGCTTTACCACGCAATATCATCGAAGATACTCCCTCGGGTCGGCGATCTCCCCAGCGATAGCCGTTGCCGCCGCGGTTGCCGGAGATCCGAGGTAGATGAACGCCTCGGCGTTTCCCATTCTGCCCTGAAAATTTCGGTTCTGGGTGGCAAGACAGACCTCGCCGTCACCCAGAACGCCACCATGGACTCCCACGCAGGCGCCACAACCAGGACCGGTGACCAGGGCGCCTGCTTCCGCGAAAACCTCCAGCAGGCCCTCAGATGCAGCCTGGATATATACCGAGCGTGATGCCGGGGTCAC
>JAENWV010000050.1 GCA_016650015.1 Thermoleophilia bacterium
GCTGGCGATGGTATTAGAGAAAATCCCGCCTTGGCAGTGACTTTTTGGCATCTGGTGTCACACCGCTATACTAAATATCAACGAATGGTGAGAATTGGCAAAAAAGCCAAGCCTCCCCATGAATCAAGAGTTCATCAGGATAGGCAATAGTGAGAATGAAAGCATTTATGAAAAAATTCATAATATTCAGTGCGAATCTTATACGTGTCATCGGAGGACTAGTTTCGTTATTAATATTGCTTGTTGGCCTCAGTGCGGCATGGAAAGAGTTCTGGAATCGGGTGAGGCGAAAGAAGATGGATAAGACATTTTGAGGGGTCTGATGGTGTTAACTATCGGGAGAAATATGCTGGCATTTCCATAGGTGCTATCTTTGATTTCTGCCCTCCCCAGTTTATTCCGTCCACTTCCGGGCAAAATACGATTGTGCATGATCAGATGATGACTCCCACAGATGAATGGTATGAGGCCGTTTCCCGCCGGCACTCGATCAGAACTTATACGGGTGAGCCGGTTCCGGGGGAAATCTTGCAACGGTTGGGCCAGGCGGCGGCCGGCTTCTCGGGACCCGCCGCCCGCGTGGTAGTAAGCACTGAAGGCGTCGGCCAGGTTTTCCGGGGAGTTGTCGGCTCATACGGCAGCATTGTCGACCCCCCAGCTTACGCCGCTGTCATCGGTAACAAGGCAGACCCCGCCTACCAGGTGAGGTGCGGCTATGCCGGTGAAGCGGTTGTGCTGGAAGCGGTCTCCCTTGGACTGGGAACGTGCTGGGTGGGTGGTTTCTTTCGGCCTGAGGCGGTGGCACTTACCGAGATTCTCGAGCCTGAGGAAAAGGTGTTGGCGGTGATAGCCCTCGGTCTGGACGCGGAGGCTGACAACTTCGGCCACAGGTTGATGAAAAAATTTGCCCGTAGCCATATGCGGAAAAGCTTGAGCGAACTGGTCAGCGGGCTGCCACGGACAAAATGGCCCGCCTGGATAGAAGCCGCACTTGAGTGCGCCCGCCTGGCCCCTTCCGCGGTGAACAGGCAACCCTGGCGGTTCATGGTAGAACCTGACCTGATCACCGTCTCTGTTGATAGCCTTTCTGATACATACCGTATACCAAAGCGCCTCGACTGTGGCATCGCCATGCTGCACCTGGAGACTGGCGCGCGGCACCTGGACGCTGAAGGCACATGGACCTACATGGATCCGCCGGATGTGGCCCGTTATGAACTTGAGGAACAGTAAGCACTGGAACAAACGCCTCCCTGCCACTTACCGCTCAGGCGACGCTGCGTTATCGTTCAGCGTCGCAACCACTGTTTGATGTATTGCTTGGAGAAGGTGCTTTATCCATGCAGGTTATCGATATGACCGGCGCCCGCATGGAAGCACGATAATCAAGGCTGGAACGAATAGTAAGGCTCTCGAACAAACTGGTAAAAGGCTAAGCCACTAGGCCTATACCCCAGCGTTCTGCTGACCGCGTATAATCTGACAATTCCGGTTTCCAGGCAACAGGCAGGCACAATCAATAGTGTTTCATTGCCCAATTTGGTATGCGATGGCACAACCAATGGCACATTCATCCCTTATAGATCCACTTTTTGAAACGATCCACTAATCGCGTGTGATGTGATAGACAAGCGCCGAGGATGCTAATGCGATACCCTCTTCCTTAAGGACGACCGGCTCGCTTTCTAACTCGCAAGCGGTTTTCCGGCATGGTCTGGAAGAAACTTCTCGGGGAAGGATCGAACTTAAGCGAATATACTGAGGCTCAGTCGCCGCTTAGGTTCAATAATCTGCGAACATCTTCGCCAGTAGCCAGGGAGGGACCGGGCCCGGAGGCAAGAATATATAGCCAGCCTTCGGGGCATAGAAAAACGGCACTTGGATAAGGGCGCAGTTTGGCGCTAAAAGCAAAGGAAAGTCCCTTGGAAATGACACTGGAAAGTCTGAGCACAAACAGGATTAGCAACGTCTGTCACGATTGCGGCGGTGTTCTTGAGCCGCCGATAGAGATTGGCCACGATGACCTGCTTTGCACAGGGCGTTTGGCGGTCACGCTATATCGCTGTTATTGCCGGGTATGCCGAAGTTACTGGCTTCATTTAGGGATGGTCAAAGTGAGTAATGAGGGGCAGGATGAAGCCCGCCCCGTTAATTAGCTAGTGATCAACTGGCGGCGTTTTGGTAATACTTCACTGCGGAGGTAGTCGCCGAATAAAATCGACTTTGCTGACGCAGTTGAAATCTTGCAGCTTTCCACACAGCGGAACACCGTAGGCTTGCGACCTAACGAGCTCTGAGTTAAATCGCGGCCGGTATCGAGTTAAGAATGGCGACGACGGCCAGAGCGGCGCCGTGAAGTTGCGGAACCCGGAAGTGACGGTCGCTTCGTAGTTTCGGGTGCAAATAATGGCCCGGCCGGTGTCAGTTCGACACGATATCTTGGATTAAACGACTCCTGAGTAATTCGGGCATTCTGAATCCGATCCACGCGGTAAGCCCTTAGCTCGCCGGTATGATGTTTAACGGCAAACAGCAATATATTTCCGTCGCGAGTGCGCCGTAGGGAGTACGGCTCTATGATTCGGCTGGTGCCTCCGTATGTAAGTTCAACACATAGCCTGTTAGCAGCGGCAAAGCGAACTGGCTCCAGGGGAATAGCGGTATGCCAGGCGCTTGCCATCGACGGTGGCCGCCACGTTTCATCCAGATTCGACTCTTGAACGACCCGCGCTTCGGGTAATACCGCCTTTTCGATTCGCCCATATAGCCAATCAAACACCGCCGCAATCTCAGACCAATATTTTTCAAACGGAGGAAGGGCAGGCAACTGGTGACCCAGCATGCTCTCCCAGTCAGCGACAAGCTCATCGCGCAAAGGCTCATTTTCAAAAAGCTCTTTGTCGGGAACCGCAATTTCCTTAAAGCTACATTTCTTTTTCAAGACATCGAGAACCGTTGCAGGATCTGGTCTGAGCTCATCATGCCGGAATATGTTTACCACGTCGTACAGATCACGGGGCCGGCCTCTTTCGGCCAACGCCCGGATTTTTTCCGCGAAAGTCTCCTCGAAGCTGTAACAGTAGACTCTAATCGGATCCTCGGGCCTGTCAGCGTAAGGATGGTATACATCGCGTGCGACTGGTTCCATAACCAGGATTTCATCCGCCGTAAGATCGAGCTTGATACGCGGCAGATTACCTCTTCGCTGCAAGGGTCCACGGTAGCTAATTCGTCCCTGAGCTGAGATGTTGCCTCTCGGATTTCGAAAAATCTCAATCCGGATGTCTCCACGCGGCAACTCCACACCCGACGATTCGTACACCCAGTCTGAGATTTCACCGAGTGCATCGGCCAGGAAACCCTTATCCAGCTGTTCATAATCTGAAAGGGTGAAATCCAGGTCTTCTGAAAACCTGTACGTCTCGAAATAGCATTTTTTCAGGCATGTTCCGCCCTTGAAGACCCATTGGGAACCGAGAGCGGGATGATTCGCGATGCCCGCAAGTACCCAGCCGAGAGTGTAGTCTTTCTCGACTATGTCCGGAGATAAGCTGAACTCATGTGCGAATTCAATAATTTCCCGTTTGTCAATCAACCTGCTGCTCCCTTATCCAACCTTCGGGAACCAAAAGCCTCCAGCGCGTAATCAGCCTTTTATTATTCTGCCTGGGCTCGAGCTTAGCGTTTCCCTTTGTTAGATGGGCTCTGCAGGCGTTTATCGCGTTCTTCTCATCGGGAGCGGTGCGCTCCAGAAGGAAGCCGAGGCGTTTGAACACGGCTCCGTTTGCTAAACGATCTGCGTAACCAATCAGCAGATCAAGATCCTTGTCTTCCGAGCTCAGATAGTTGGAAAACATATCCGCTGTGGACCGGATGCCCCCACCCAGACCTGGATCATTAAACATGTCCAGAATTGTACGCGACGGATCGGATACCGAAATTTTTTCACTACCTCGCCACACGGGCTTAAGACCGAAAAAGGCTTTTCGGGAAATCGTTCGTGCAAGGAATTTTGTTCCATTAAACTCGGGCCGCCGCTCGCGCGGTTTTTTCACTGTCATTACTAGCACCGTACGAAAAATCTGTTCCGTTAAATCCCAATATTCTGCGGCACTCCAACCGCCGATGTAACAGGGGTCAAAGACCCTTCCGGCGATGAGCCAAGGATCTTCAAGGGGAACCTCTGCAGTCCGCGATTCTAACGGTACAGGAATGTAGAGACCGCGGCGGACACGGGAAAGCCAGCCCTTGACGGCCCATCGTGCCAGCATTTTGGCGACGACCGGCGAAGGAACGCCAAGAATCTCCGAAGCGTCCGAAACTGAGATGGTGCCCTTTGTGCCACGAATGACGGCTGCCAACCGTTGGCGGTCGGTTTTTCCTAAACCAGCAAGGGATTTATTGATATATGCCATGATCAATAATTCATGTTTAAGATGAATTGATGCTTACATGATATACCAAAAGAGAAGGTAAAACAATATTATGTATGTAATAGTTCACGTATTATATGACTTATTACGCTTATTATATACGTTGTACATCAATTCCCCCTGCCGCCCTTGACAGAAAGGCAGTATTCGATAATAATAACTACAGTTACATACTAGTATAGGTAAAACCATCATAAGCTTCCAAGACATGGAAAAGCCGCAAAACACACACTACCAACGTTCCCGGTTCAACCGGGCGGTCACTACCTTCCAGAAACAGGGGGGAATCATGCGCACGGCTCAAGCTCTTCGCGCAGGCATCCACCCCGGTACGCTTTACGCCATGCGCGACTCCGGTATGCTGGTGGTGGTCAGCCGTGGGCTGTATCGTCTCAGCGATAGCTCACCTCTGGCTAATCCTGACCTGGTCACCGTTGCGTCCCGAATTCCCGGTGGCGTGATCTGCCTGATTTCCGCACTGGCGTTTCATGAGCTCACCACACAGATACCCCACGAGGTTCATGTGGCGCTGCCGCGTGGCGCCGAGGAACCCCGACTCGACCACCCGCCAATCAAGACTTACCGCTTCACCGGTAAGGCGTTCACGGAGGGTATTGAAATACAAAAGCTCGATGGCGTAAGTGTAAACATCTACAGTCCGGAGAAGACGCTCGCCGACTGCTTCAAGTTTCGAAACAAAATTGGTCTTGATACGGCAGTGGAAGCGATTCGCCTGTACCGTGAGCGGCGGAGCATCAAAGTTGACAACCTTATGCATTACGCAGAGATCTGCCGTGTGAAGAGAATCATCCGCCCCTATCTCGAGGCAATACTGTAAATGGCAGTTTGGCATTTTGAACAGCCGGATGAAGGACTTCTATGACATCTGGATGCTGTCGCGTACTTTCGACTTCAGTGGTGAGGTGCTGGCTGAGGCGGTTGAGAAAACATTTAAAAACCGAAACACGCTAATCACTGCCGATCCTATGGTCTTCGATCCTTCATTCGCAAAGGACGGAGATAAGAATATTCAATGGAAGGGATTTATCAGGAAAGCCAGGCTTGCCGGCGCACCTGAAACTTTCAAGGAAGCAGTCACAACCGTCAAGGCATTTCTGGAACCTCTTGTTGTTTCTCTTGCCGACCGGCGAACGTTCCGCAGGACCTGGAACGCCCCCGGCCCTTGGCGCTGATCGCACACCAACCTAACTAGGTTCATGACCTAACGAGCTCAGGCTCAGGGGGGTTCAAGTCCCCCTCGAACATCACTTGTATCAAATGCCCTGCATCAGCTCCGAAATAGTGATTCCAGGCGCCTTGGCTATCACTTCAATGTTCCGTAGAGACACATTCCGTTTACCCCGCTCGATACCGCTTATATAAGTCCGATCCAGGCCACGCTTTGCAGCAAAAGCCTCCTGCGAAAAACCAACTCTCCAGGATTTACCCCCTGGTTACGTGAAACCTGACCAGCCGTCCCCGATCGTGACCAGAATCTGCCACACTCTTTCGTCAAGGCATGATCTGGTAAATGATCACCTCCGAGTCGGTTCCAATCCTCTCGTGATACACCGGCGTCAGCTGTGGGCCGGCCTGAGCCGGGTCCATCAGGGGTTCCAGCTCCGGCCTCAGCTGCTCGACCATCCGGCGTTGCAGAACGAGGAAATCGGCATTGTTGCGCTGGCCGTAATCAATCACCTCACCAGCGGAAGCATAAGGCAATACAACCATCGTCCCATCGGCATACCAGGATGTCGAGGACTCACGGCTCATGATACGGGAACCCTTCCCTCCATTGTCAGCCAGCCATTCTCCTGCCTGACGGAGCTCAATCGGATAACCGGTACGGTAAACGGTCCAGAGGGAAAGCGCCGCCAGCGGTACCAGCACAATTACTGCGAGCACCTGTTTTATCCTGGTTTTTCCCCTCTTGCTGATCTCCTCCCGGCCGGTAATAACCCTGACGGTCTCGGCGCCCCAGTCCTCCAGAAACACCCAGCCGCGAGCGACCGGCAACATTACCAGGCCCATATAAGGTACCACTAATCGCAGATCTCCCGAGGTTACCGGCAAAACCAGGAGCGGCGCCATTACCAGGGCCAGATAACCGTATCTGAGAGTCTCACCGCGCGTCCATACGTCCCTGAACATGCCCAGGCCCATCAGCAGTAGCAGCCAAACCGGCAGCACGCCCTGGATGCCGCGTACATAGAAGTTGTAATCATTGCGTAGCGCTGCTTTGATGAAGTCAACGGGCTCCTGTATCAGAGTCAGCATCAGACCCGGCCCCTGTTGTAAATCCCTGAGTTTGAGATCGCCGTTCGCATCGAGACCCATCATGACGCGCTCACGATCGGCCGTCTCGGGCTTGAGTCCATGTATGGAAGCATATATCTGGTCTTGGGGCCGGCCATCCACCGTGAAACTGGAGTTCTCCCAGGTCATGTAAACGATGTTTGGAATGGCAATTACCAGGAACAACAACAGGAATTGCGCTGCTGTTTTGTTTGCGACCTTGTTGAGTTCCTGTCGCAGTCCGACCACTATCATCAGCACAAAAAGAACCACCAGATAGTAGAGCGCCGAGGGATTAACCAGATATGCAAGACCCAGACTCGTCCCCGCCAGCATCCCGCATTTGCAGCGCATAGTGAACTGCATACGGTAACCAAATAAAATGGCACACATCAACCAGAAAGCAAACATGCTCTGTCCATCGACGATGCTGCCTTTGTTCACCATCACTGGCAGCACGGCCACCAGCAATGCCGCTGCCACTCCCACCCGCTGATTCCACATGAGCTTGCCGAACAAATATGTGGGCAGAATAATCAGCGAGCCGAACAGTATCGAGACTGTATAACCGGGGGTGACAATGTTCAGGCTGAATTTAAGAGCATCCATCGTCAAAGGATAGAGAATGGAATACCAGGTAGCACTCGTACCGGTAATGTCCAGAGGATTCTGGACCAGCAGCAGGTTCTCCGCCATGCGTGCGTAGCTGGTTTCGTCAAACTGGACCATGCCCCGTGAAAACGCGGCGGCGGTTCTGAGCGCGACCGCCAAAAGAAATATGGCCAGCAGCCAGAAGATCTCGGGATTGATCTTCTTGCGGCTGTTGTTTGGGACATAACCGGACTTATTTTCGGGCACGGCGGCTCCCCTCAACGGTCAATATCCACATTCTAAATCCACCATACCCAGTTATCCATGACACCGCGAATCTCCTGCCTAAAACTTCAGGCCATCAGCCTTATTCCTGCTGATAAACAACGGAAATATTGCTCGCAGACCAGCAGCGGTGCCGGAAAAAAAGAAGTAGCGCCTGAGATTAGAAACGCCGCTGGCAGCGGTTGCTTCTAAGCTCGCGTCGCCAGGTAATGATCAGCTCGCCTATGACGAAGGCAATGAGCATAAAGCCGAAGCCGATCACGGTAAAAGCTTCAATGAGTTGCTGATCCGTCATGATAAACTCCTTTGCGGCAAATTTTCCACTCCGCGGTTATTCGAACCCCAGATAAGCCAACATCGACAAAAAGACGGCAAAAAATACTCCCAGGGCGACGATCGTATGCAGGGCCAGTCTCCCGTAGCGCCACACAGTGATCTTATTGTAAAACAATGGAAAGAATAACAGCACCGGCGGAAAGATGATAAATGTCAGAAAGATGCCCACAGACTTGGGTACGTATTTTAATATCTGGTAGACGGCAAGGAAATACCATTCAGGCTTGATGCCCGGAGGCGTTTTCATCGCGTCTGCGGGAGCTCCCATCGGCGCCGGCATCATAGTCGCCAGGAAAATCAACAGGCCGAGGACCAGCGCCATCACGGCCGCCTCCTTGACGAAGTGGTCAGGAAAAAAGGGAACGCCGCCTTCGTGCTCATCCCGGCGTGGTTCCTGTGCTGGACCGCGAGGCGACAATGCTTCCCTGCGGTGGCTACCTTCTTCTATGTGATTATCTTTTTCGCGATCGTCGTTGAGACTCATGTCAAATTCCCGTTTCCATTATAGCGGCTCGGAAATACCCTGCTTGCGGACCATGTAGAAATGGCCGGCAAGCAGCGCCGAAACAACTACTGGCAGGATGACAATATGCATAGTATAAAATCGCGTCAGGGTGGGATCGCCAATCTTGTCTCCTCCCAGCAGGAAGGCTTGTACACCCGGCCCTACAAGTGGTATTGCACCAGCAATCTCGGTGCCCACTTTGGTGGCCCAGTAAGAAAGCTGGTTCATCGGCAAAAGGTAACCGGAAAACCCAAAGGTTATGGTGATGAAGAAAAGTATCACACCGGTTAACCAGTTGAGCTCGCGCGGCGGCCTGTAAGCACCGTGAAAGAACACCCGCATCATGTGCAGGATGACCATGAAGATCATGATATTTGCGGTCCAGGCATGGATGCTTCTGATCAGCACACCGAAGGGGACGTCGTCCATGATGTGAAGAATACTACTGTAGGCGCCGTCCATGGTCGGCTGGTAGTTGAAGGCCAGCAGCACACCGGTTACGACCTGGATCAGAAAACAGAGAAAAGTGATGCCACCGAAGCAATACAGCCAGTTAACGTGATCCGGAACCTGATGGTCGATAAATTCTCGCGTCACCCGCCGCACCTCGAATCGTTCATCGAGAAAATCAATCAGGCCGAGTTTCATGCCAGTCCCTCCACGTATATATCATTACCTTCTATGGATAATTTGTATTTTGTTAAAGGCTTCGGTGGCGGACCAGAGATATTAATGCCATTCTCGTCGAACTTACCCGCGTGGCAGGGACACAAAAAATCCTGGTTCTTGACTTCCCACTTGACAATGCAGCCGAGATGCGTACAAACCAGGGAATAGGCGCCATAGTTGCCATCCGACAGCCGAATTACCATCGAGGGTGTTTCTATGTAATCGAAGCGCAGGCCTTCGGCGGAAATCTGCGATGTAGTCGCTATCTTTTGCCTTTCAAACACCTGACCCTTCAGTACCGGATAGGCGTATCTGGCCAGCGGCGCAAAGAAGGCTGCCAGGCCCATGGCGGTTGCACCGGTGAAGATTAAACTCAGGAACCGTCGCCGGGTGATTTTTCCCGCGTCATCTTCCTCTCGGGAATAAACGCTGGAGTCGCTTTTATCCTCGATCATGCTGCGACAATCTCCTCCGTCTTGGTTTGAGCACACCTTGGTGGAACAGAAATATTAAGAGGCTGGTACTGGTTAAGATATAGGCAATCCAGAGAGGCAGCGGACCTATTTCGCGGCTGCCGGTCGTGATCCCGAAGGCGCTGTCAATGACATTCCAGAAGGCATAGATATCAGAGACAAATACCAGCGCACCCAGGATTACCGCAATCCATCCCTCGAAGATGAAGCGTTTGACCCCGGGCCAGGGAACCAGGGTCAGCAAGAAGACGCCGATGACCAGCCCGAACATGCCGAGAGGAGCAGCACTGGCCCGCTGGGTTTCAAAAGTGGGAGCAAACACAGGCTCATTATGGAAATGGCAGCTCTTGCAGTTCTTGGCCTGCGTCGGCTCCTGGTGACAGGCCAGGCAGGTCAGCTTGTCGATCTGTTCATATTTTACGCCAGCGACTTCGCCAGGGCCTTGCGCAAGCTTCCAATGGTTGTTACGCCAGATCGCCGTATCAATCTTGGGAACCCCTGGATGCTCGCGTCCTGAAAGCTTTATCTGTCCGAAAATTATCGGCGCGACATCGCCCCCATGACATGTCTGACAAAACTCGGGTTTGGCCGCTGCCTGAGCTTTGTCCTTCATCAATTCAGCGCCATGAACAACACCGGAGTGGCAGTCGGCACATTTCAACTGCACCGAATTGACGTGGAAATCGTGCGGAAAGAAAATGGTTGTTGTTCCCAGGCTGTACTGATCTGTCGCCGCGGTCGTCGTTTGACTGGAATCGGACGGGTTGGTCGTGTTTGCGGTGGCTAGACCGTATTGATCAGTTACCGCGATCTTGGGGTAACTGGGATCGGACGGATCGGTCACGCTCGTGGCCTTTTCATAACCTGCTTTTCTTTCATCAGCCTTGCCATGACACTGGAGGCACGATGAGTTCGTCAGAAGATCTGCTGATGGAGGCGGTTGATCATATGTGCGGGACCCGTACTCCATCAGCTTCATCAGCGAGTAGATCTTACCCCGGGCGTAGCCCAGCACGCCCGGCTCAAAGTGGCAATCGATGCATGTGACGTTCTTATCCCCCAACGGACCGTCGGGGTTTCCCATCAATGATGTTTTCCAGGCTGCAGCGTAGGGTTGGATGATGTGACAGCTCTCGCAGAACTCC
>JAENWV010000088.1 GCA_016650015.1 Thermoleophilia bacterium
GACATGTACGAACTGGTCGCCAGTTCCGCAGGCCAGAAAAAGCTGAAGGCCGGCGACCTGACCAAGGCGATGAAGGAGAAGTACGGCGATCTGTCCCGCGCGGACACGAAAGCCGCCATCAAGCAGCTCATCGACTCCGGCCGGTGCGTGTATGGTTACTTCGGCGGCAGCTCCATCGAGCTTCCGCGCGTGGAAGGCTCTGCTAACGATTAATCGGAATCATCGCTTAGGCGAAAACGCACCGGGCGATAGGACAACTGAAAAATGCTCTCGATCATTAGGTGCGATGACGCCTGAGAAAAGGAGAAGCGTATGGCAGTAGTATTAAAGATCAGAAAAAGAGAAGTAGGGGCCGCCAGCTACAGCCGCGGGTCAGAAGGCTCGCACCTGCGCCCGGTCTACAAGCAGAAGACGCCTCCGTGCAGCAACGCCTGCCCGGCCGGCAATGACATTCGCGGCTTTCTGACGACGATCTCCCAGACGGAGATGTTCAAGCGCGAATATGACGAGTCCTACGAGCAGGCCTGGCGCTTGCTGACGGAGACGAACCCGCTGCCTTCCATCATTGGCCGTGTCTGCCCGCATTTCTGCGAGACGGACTGTAACCGCAATGCCAAGGACGGCGCTGTTTCCATCAACCAGGTCGAGCGTTACCTGGGCGACTATGGGCTCAACCACAACCTGAAGCACGAGAAAATCACCGACGAGGTCAAGTCTGACAAGATCGCCGTCGTCGGTTCCGGTCCGGCCGGCCTTTCCGCCGCTTTCCAAATGGCGCGACGGGGTTACCCGGTGACCATTTTCGAGGCGTTCGAGAAATCCGGCGGCATGCTTCGCTACGGTATCCCGAGCTATCGCCTGCCGGAAGACATCCTGGACGCCGAAGTGGCGGCCATCGCCGATCTGGGCGTTGAGATCAAGTATGGCACACGGGTCGGTGTCGATGTCTCCATGGATGACCTCAAGAAAGACTATGCCGCCATCTACCTCGGCATCGGCGCCCATGAAGGCTGGACCATGGGCGTTCCCGGCGAAGAAGGTGAAGGCGTCATGAGCGCCGTCGAGTTCCTTAACAAGGTGAACGCCGGCGAGAGCATGGACGTCAACGGCAAGAAAGTGCTGATCATCGGCGGCGGCAACAGTGCTGTCGACGCGGCACGTGTTTCCTGGCGGATGGGCGCCGATTCACAGATCGTCTACCGGCGTACCCGCGAGGAGATGCCGGCGGAAGAAGAAGAGATCGACGACACCCTCGAAGAGGGCATCAACATCGAGTACCTGACCGCCCCGGTGGAGATCATCCGCGCCGGCGACAAGGTGACCGGCCTCAAGTGCATCCGCATGGAGCTTGGCGAGCCCGACGACAGTGGCCGCCGGCGTCCGGAGCCCATCGAAGGTTCCGAGTTTGTCATCGACTGCGACGTTGTGCTACCGGCCATCGGCCAGGGCGCCCAGTTCGACGGTCTCGACACCTTCAAGGACGAGAAGGGCTGGATCACAGTCGACGAGGCCACCGGCGCCACCAGCGAAGACGGAGTCTGGGCCGGCGGCGACGTGACCAACAGGCTCGGCACCGTGACTGAGGCTATCGGCCTTGGCCGCAAGGCAGCCAACGCCATGGACTATCACATTCGTGGTGAGGAGATTCCCAAGGAATATCCGCCGAAGGTCATCAAGTCCGACAACATGGCCATGAACTACTACGCCGAGGCCGCCCGGGTTGAGAAGTCGCATATCCCGGTCAGCGACCGCAAGGGCAACTTCAACGAGATCGTCTCCACCTGGACGGACGATCAGGCCAAGGAAGAGTCGCTCCGCTGTATGAGTTGCGGCATGTGCTTCGACTGCGGTAACTGCTACTCGTTCTGCTCCTACAACGCCGTCAAGAAGCTCGGCGAGCGGGATGAGAACGGCAACCCGTACGAGTTCAAGCTTGAAGTCTGCGTGGGTTGCGCCAAGTGCGCCGAGGAATGCCCCTGCGGATATATCGATATGAGCTAGCCCCAAGAGCTTTGGTAAGGCAATAAGAAAGGGCGGCGTTTGCCTTCGGCAAACGCCGCCCTTTCTCTTTCAGGTGACTTCTATGGCCAAAGCGGCGTCTTCAAACGTAATAATCAATGTCTGTCCCACCGGCATGGTGGCAACCAGGGAGCAAAACCCGCACCTGCCGGTCACTAGCGCGGAAATCATCAGCACTGTGCTCGCCTGTGCGGAACTGGGGGCCTCGGTGTTTCACCTGCATGCGCGCGATGATGACGGCCGACCGACCTGGAAGAAGGAGGCCTACGCCCGAATCATCTCCAGTATCAGGGAAAAGAACGACCGTCGCCGGGCGCTGTCGCGTCGGCGGCCGGGATTTACTCGCCACCGGTTCGATTGTGATCGACGGTTTCAGAATCGGGGATGACCTGGTCCTGGGGGCGGGGGCCACAGCGATCAGGGATCTGCTGGAGCCGGGTGTCTACATCGGCACGCCGGCGCGCAAGCTGGACAAGGGCGCCGGCTAGGGATTATCCGTGTCGATCGCCGGTGCAGAAAAGAGCGTTTCCGGCTTCATTGACAACATACAAGGACCAGTTATACGATAGCGTTCGGGGTGTGGCATTGCTTTGGTATTCTGCGGTTTGATTCCATTACTTGCCTCAAGGGGAACATTTACGGCAGCAATACAACTACTATTTTTTTCAGGAAGGAGTGACAATTGTGAAATTAGGAGTATTAGTCATGGAAGGTCCGTATCAGCACGAGGCTTCGGACAGTGCCTATCAGTTTACCAAGGCCGCTATCGCCAAGGGCCACGAGATCCTGAGAGTCTTCTTTTATCAGGACGGGGTGCTCAATTCGAACAAGCTGATGGATCCGCAGGCGGATGATCGTCATATCCAGAAGCAGTGGTCGGCTCTGGGAACCGAGAACAACATCGATTTCATCGTTTGCGTGGCCGCCGCCAAGCGTCGTGGTATTAACGATACCGTCACGGCGGAAGGCTTTACGATCGGCGGGCTGGGGATGCTAACGGAACTTGCGATCGAAGCCGATCGCCTGGTCGAATTCAGAGCTTAGGAAGGGGTGAATATCAGTGAGTGAAGAAACGGCAAAACTTATGGTTGTTTTCCGTACGGCTCCGTACGGTGGGAATTATTCGTTTGAAGGCCTGGAGAACGTGCTCATCATGGGCGCCTACGACCAGGACGTCAGCGTGCTTTTCATTGACGACGGCGTACTCGCCATCAAGAAGGGCATGGACAATTCCGGCACCGGCATCAAGGACTTCTCACCAACCTTCCGGGCCCTGGAAGCCTATGATATCGAGAAGATTTTCATCGACAGGGAATCCATGGAATCTCGCGGCGTGTCCCTGGAGGATCTGGTTATCGAGCCCGAAGTCATCGAGGCCAACGCGGTCGAGAAGATGATGGAGGAGCAGAAGAACTTCTTCATGTTCTAGAAAGGAGCAGCATGCTTCACCTGGTAAATAAATCACCGTTTGAATCCATGGGCTTCGAGGACTGCCTGAAGTACGCCGCCAAGGGCTCATCCATACTGTTTTATGAGGACGGCATTTACGGCGCCCTGCCCGGCACCGCGATTGCCGACAGGATGGCGTCCGTAACCAGCGACTACAAGGTCTATGTCCTCAAGGAGGACATGATGTTGCGCGGCATCGATAAGATCATGGACGGCATCACCGAGGTCGACTACGCCGGCTTTGTCGGTCTGGTCGAGGAGAACAAGACCGCTTCCTGGTAAGGTGATAATCGCTTCATCCCGATGGGCGATTATTATCCCGACGGGCGACTGTCATCCCGAGCGAAGCGAATGATCTGCAAAATATGAGGGACACATTGCTCGAACGAGCAATGTGTCCCTTTTGTTTACCTGTAGACATCACAGCAAAAGCGATATTACAGGCATCAAGACGCCCGGTTCGGCGATGGCTGTCACGCTGCGCTATCGGCGGTCCCGCCTCAATTCTTCCCGCAACAGGGGCAGCAGGATTTCATCCGCGAGATCGATAATCTCCTTGAAAAGCCCACCGCAACGCTTTGATTCGGAAAATAACTTTCTCCTCAGAGCCAGAATCTGTTCGTCGCCGGTCTTCAGCGGGCTGATCGGACCTTCGCCCATGGCGTCGCGTTCGAGCAGCAGCAGCCTGGGGGCGTCCTCGAAGAAGGGCTGGGCGATTTCTCTCAACCGCCGCAGTTTATCGACGGTTACCTCGCCCACATCGCCGAGAGCCGTCACGGTGTCAGCCAGTCTCCCGAGCATGGCGTTAAGCGTCGAGTATTCAACACCCCGCACGCCGCGGCGCCACTGGAGGATCCAGTCGTTGCGCTGGTACCAGAGGAAGTTCTTTGTACCGAATGAAATCAGCCCATCGACAGAATCCTTGAGGCTGTTAGCTAAAGTCATCGCTTCGGTTATATCTGTGGAGCCGGTTTTCCCGCCGTCTTTGGCAGCGGGCGTTGTGACAGGCTTCCCTCCCGCAAGGTATTCGAGGATATTGAGCAAAACCTCATGTCCGGTTACGTCGTCCGGAGTCTCGAAGTGAAGGTATGAGAGGAGCACCTTGCCGGCGCCGAAACTGGTCTCGATTACGGCGGGTTCGCCGATAATCCGCTCTGGCTGCAGGTTTATTCCGTAACTGCGTTCCCAGTATTCCCAGTGCATATCCGGGAGCACAGGTAGATCCGTGACGAAGGAACCCGGAGCGGGTTCGTCATAAATAGCCAGAACCTCAACATCATCAGCGTCTTCCAGGGCGAACTGTCCTGGCCACCAGGCGTGAAAGACGGCCCCGTCAGGAAATCCGCGCCACATGGGATGTTCCGCATCCACAGGCTCCAGAGCTATCCCGCCGCTGAAACTGGGCAGGCGCACCTTCGTGGACATTCGACTTACTGGAACCAGCGCCAGCCCGGTCTCGTGGCTGAGTGCCAGGCCAGCGCCGCCACAGATGCCGAGATAACTGCCGCCGTCACGGACATAGGTGCGGATCTTCTCACGCCCCACATCTCTCAGTTCGGTTATCTTGTCGCTGGCCCACCCGCCGGGCACGAAGAGGACGTCGAACCCGTCCAGCCCGTTTTCATGGATTTCCTTCGAAGTGAGCAGGTCGAATGATACACCGAGTTCCCGAAAGGTATCGTAGGCGATCAGTCCCCAGAGAAAGGACTCGTCCCAGAAAAACGCTATTTTGCACATATTCTCGACCATGCCTGGATTCGAGGATTCACACCGCGCCCTTTTCCTCCAGTTCTCCTCTAGTTTCCGCTTCTACTGTAGCTGTATCATCCTCGGCTATCTCTCTAGTTTCGATTTTGGCAAAAGCCGCATTCGGAGGAAGGACAACATTCTCGTCCGGCGCCATCGGCAAACCCCGTTCTGCTCTGATCTCATCCATCTTTGCCAACGGTTTTTCAAGCTGGCGCTTTCGCACACCGGTCATGTCATCATAAGCCTTGTGCACGCTGTCCAGCCGGGTTCCGAGAATTTCGACAGACTTCTGGTAAAGCTCCCACTGTTTCTTGAAGCTGCCGATCAACTCCAGGATCTCGTTCGAAGTTTCCTCCAGAGAGAAGTTTTCCACCGCCTGCCGTATCACTGCCAACACGGCGAACAAGGTTACCGGGGAGCAAAAAACCACTTTTTCCCGAATGGCATCATCGAGAATGGAGCTGTCCATCTCATGGATGAAAGCATAGATCTGCTCGTTGGGTATGAACAGGATTACGTAATCGACAGTGCCGCCTGAAGGATTGATGTATTCGCGACCTCTTATTTCCTTTACCCGGGCTTTCACATCTCGCAGAAATGCCTTGCAATACCTTTCTTTCTCGGTATCGTTATCCGCCTCGAGATAGCGCATGTAATTGTCCAGTGGAAACTTGGCATCCATGTTAAGCACCAGGTTCTTGGGCAGGAAGAAAGTAAAATCGGGAATCTTGCCTTCGGAGGTCGCCTTCTGTTTGACATAATTGATCTTCTCGACGAAACCAGCCATGCGCAGCACGTCTTCAGCCATGCGCTCGCCCCACTGGCCTCTGGCCTTGGTGCTTGCGAGGGCTTCGCGTAGTGAGTTGGTGGATTGAGACAAGGCTGTATATTGATCATGGGCCAGCTTGAGGTGTTGGGATATCTCGCCAAACTTCTGTTCGCGGTCCCTCTCCAGGCGATTCATCAACGTGGTAACATTTTCCAGCTTGGAAGTCATCTCTATAAGCTGCTGGTCGATGAGGGTTTTCTTCTCACCAAGATCCTTTGCACCAGCCTCACGCTCGAGTACGAGCGTGGATTTGGCCAGCTTCATGAATTCGTCAGTGGATCGACTCAGCGCTTCAAGTGACATATCGCCGAACGATGCTTTAACTCCCCCGAGTATCTTGTCGAGTTCGGCCTGACGCCTGGCATCGCTCTCACGCATGATCTCCGCAGCCACTTCGGCCGTTATCTCCCGGGTACTGGCGCTTCGCCAGAGTCCTACAGTGTAAGCAACCAGAAGTCCGAGGCCAAAACCGGCGATCAGTGCAATTAATATGAATATCCAGCTCAAGCTTCCTCCCGGTTACGCATTATTCGGGTATGGGATTTCATCTGAATCAGTTGGAAGTTGAGCCTATCACACGAACTGGACTGAACAAGCCCCGATGGGGTCACCCGATGGAGCCAGGCCTTGAATCGTGAATTCTACGGCCCGACCTTCGGCCCCGTCCTCGCCCCGTCCTGGTTATATCCGCGCGATTCCCAATAACCGCGGAAGTTCGGGTCATTCGACAGCTCGATCTTCGTGATCCACTTGATCCACTTGTAGCCCCACTTGTCCTCGGC
>JAENWV010000116.1 GCA_016650015.1 Thermoleophilia bacterium
GCGATGCAGCTGGCGGTTGATGTTGCCGGTGTTGATCTTCGTCAGTTCCGCCGGGTGGATACCGGTCTTGATGGCCACGTTCTCGGTATTGAGGCCGAAGGCGTCGTATCCCATGGGATGAAAGGTGATACTGCCGTTACGAGCGCGAAAACGGGCGATGACATCGCCCATGGTGTAGTTCTTGACGTGGCCCATATGGAGGGTGCCGGAGGGGTAGGGAAGCATCTCCAGGACATAACTCTTGCCGGAGCGGTCGGCATACGCAGGCTCCTCCGGGTCAGGCGCCTCGAAGGTGCACTCTTCCTCCCAGACCTGCTGCCACTTTTTTTCGATATCTGCTGGAGTGTACTTGTCCATGGGCCGCGAACATTATACCAGCAGAAACGTTTTTTGCAGGAGCGGCGGCAGCAGCGGCGAAGCTCATCCTCGGGACGTTGCCCCCACGGGCGTCACACCGGACAGTAAAACCGACTGGAGGACCGATGAGAACAGGCATGGCGAGAATGCTCGCCTTCATGGCAATGATCGAGGGGATGATAGCCATCCCGGTGAAATTATGGACTGATGGCGGCCTCTGGGGAATCAGCGGTGGCGGTTACCTGACGGCGGCCATGGCAACGCTGCTGATGGCCATCTTCTTCCTGCTGGACGACTTCCGGGACATGTACCGCCGGGCTCATGCATAGAACGGCAGTGGCCGGTTCAGCCGAAGCTTAGCTGCAGGTCCATTCCCCTTTTCTTCCCTGTGACCACATCCAGGCGGCCGCCTTTATCTGGGTGGGTCCGTCGTAGATGCTCTGGCCGCCGAAGGGCGTGCCCGACCAGGTGCCGGGATTGAACTGGAAGAGCCCCTTGCAGACACCGTTGTCGGCATTCGAATCTCCCCCACTTTCACAGATCATCGTCCGGTAGAGCGCCGCCGGGTCCTGCCCGTACTGCTCAGCCGCCTCAACCAGATAGGGTCCCCACTCACCGAAGCTTGCCACCGCCTCAGCCCGCTTCCTTTCCTTTTCCTGCTTCAGTCTTTCCTGCTCCTGCAGCGCCACATAGGCGATGCGGGACTGTTCTACCTTGTTCTGCCAGACTGGAAAACTCGCTGAAATCGCGCTTTCCCGACCCGGCAACTCGATCAGGCGGCCGTCGCGCGCCGCCTTTCCCTCTGCCGCCTGTGCGGTGTAAACGCCTACGCCTACGACCAGCAATCCAACCGCGACAACCATTGCAACATAACGCATGCATCCCTTCCGGCCTTCTGGGGCCTCTGAATAGCTTCCATTACTGGCAGGCGCTTTACATCCGGTTTCTGCCGCCTGCCCGGTGACAAGGTGCTGCAACTCCTCTGTTCGTTTAACAGTGCCAGCGGCCAGTAGCCACACATAAAAATGGCGCTCCCTGGGGCGCCGCGGCCTCTTTTCTCGGCTGAATGACCATATTCCTTCAATTTCCCTTCGCCGTCTTATGTCACTTTGCCAGAGATGACCACGACTATTCCCCGAATCTAAACACGCGCAGACAGGCATAATGTCTTCGAGCATGGGGTCAGAAAGAGGAGAACAGCGAAAGGAGTTAACTCGGGAGGCCGCCGCTTGCCATAGAACACCCCAACGGCGGAATCATTCAGTTGTCTGGACAAACTTAAGTATTCTAGGTGAAAAGTTACTAATACTCAACCGTTTTAGTCACATTTGTTACTAACCGGACAGGTCTATAACGGCTATGGCCCGGTAGCAGCCACCGTAATTCAATCGGCTGAGAATGCCCGAGAAAGGCATCAGGCCGAGAACGGCGAGGTTGTGATAGAACCTGTTGTTGCTGATCCAGCCTTTCATCAGGAAGGCGCGGAGGCGCAGATTGGAGTTTTTATGTAACGTAAGCGTGCCGCTGCGGCCGAGCCTTGTAAGACAGCGGGTTACCATCTGCTCAAGCGCGTCCGCGCCGGGCAGGCCGTTTGTCAGATGGTCCTGGAAGAACGGATAGTCCTCGCCGCGCACCTGGCGGTATCTTTCGGAAAGGAAGCGGTCCTGGGCTTCGGCGGCCGTTCCGGTCGGGACGGCGATGACCGCAAGGCCATAAGCTGTGCGTATTAGCTCCGTGACCGCCGCCTCCCTTTCCCCGGGAGGTATGTGTTCCAGTGAATCAACTGAGATCACGGCATCGAAACTGCGGTCTTCAAATGGCAACGTCAGCGCCGAGCCGATGACCTGTTTCATGCCAGGATTATCCTGCTCGAAGGACTGATCCAGACCGGTGAGCGAAAAATCTCCCGAATAAGGCGTCAGGCCGAGGCTGCCGGAACCGACTTCCAGCACCTTCCCAACTCCAGCCTGTCTGAGGATGTGCACCACCGGCAGGTATCGCAACGCCACCTCGGTGCACTGGTCGGAGTATTTCCGCATGAGTCTTTCAACTATTTTTCCGCTAATTGACATCTATGATGATTATGGACCGGCGGCGGCTGGATTGGAAATGACGATCCTGCTGGATTGTTTTTGCCAGGCTGTCAGCGCCGCGAATTCCGAAAGCTCCCGTCTAACCTTGTTGATGTAGGGCAGCTCCGCTGCCCGCCTGGCGGTGAGTAGTGGGTCGGTCACAGTCAGGGGAACAAGGCTCCGGTTGATTATCCAGCCGGCTGGCTGGATGCCGGCGCGCCTCAGGTCGTCCTGGAGGCCGGCGGCTTCCTGAACCGGTGTCGCCTCGGGCAAGGTGACGATGAACACTGCTGTAAAACCGGGATCCCGCAGGCGTGGCAGCAGGCTGGTAACCGCCTCGGGCAGGTCGCTTTTTGTGCGGGACACCTCACGGTGATAGGCCTCGGTGGCGTCCAGCAGCAGCAGGGTGTGGCCGGTCGGCGCCGTGTCCATCACTACGAAGCCCTCGCGCGCCTGGTCCACCTTGCGGGCGAAAGCCTGGAAAACGGCGATCTCTTCAGTGCAGGGGGAACGCAAATCCTCTGCCAGCAGCTTCCTGCCCTCCTCGTCCAGGCCACCAGCCTGATCGGCCATCACCTCTGCTTGGTAGCGCCTGGTCTCGACTTCCGGATCGATGACGCTTACTTTCAGGTTCTCTTCCCTGTGGGCCAGAGTCTGATCGATATGGGCGGCCGGATCCGTCGTCGTCAGGTGAACCGGAAAGCCACGCCGGGATAGCGCGACGGCCAGCGCGGTGGCCAGGGTTGTTTTGCCGACTCCCCCCTTGCCCATGGTCATGACCACGCCTTTACCACGGGCTGCGAGGCTTTCCACTACAGCTTCCAGTCCATCCGTCTCTAGCAGATCGTCCAGCAGATCAATATCCGCCTGCGTGGCCGGCGCTTCACCTGGCTCCGGTCCAGCCCGGTCAACTGAATCATTTAGTACACCGCCAGCGATGTCCACGCTGGCGCCGGCGCTATCACCCTGGCTGTCGCCGAACAGGCGCAAGGCCGCAATGCCGAGCAGAGGCTCCGCCTGCAGAGGCAACTCAGTTTTTGGCAGCGCTCGAAGCGCCGCCGGCATATCCGCGAGTGCTTCGCTGTTTTCCTCCCACATGGCCACGGCGATCGGATCACTCACGTCCGAGATCATGAAGACGCCGTTTATTATCAGGATCTGGTTTTTTATATCCTGCCCGGCAAGCTCCAGGCTACTGCGCTCCGCCTCCACCAGGGCGGCGTGCCGCGGGGTGCTGACCAGAACCAGGGTGGTGAGGGAAGCGTCCGCGAGCCTGCGCATGGCCTCCTGATAAAGAGCGTGTTGTGCCTGAAGACCGGACAACGGGCCCAGACAAGAGGTGCCGGTGGAGCTGGTGTCGATGAAATGGGACCAGGCTGCCGGCAGCTTCATCAGCCTGAGGGTATGGCCGGTGGGGGCCGTATCGAAAATAACATGATCATGACGGCCGGTGGCTTCATCGTCGCCCAGGAGGCTGACAAACTCGTCGAAAGCGGCGATCTCGGTAGTACAGGCGCCGGAGAGCTGCTCTTCGATAGCGGCCACCGATGCCTGCGGCAATACGCCGGCATAGGGCCCGACCACCCGTTCGCGATAGCGCCGGGCCGCTTCTTCCGGATCGATGTTGATCGCTGAGAGGTTATCGATATCCCGCACCGGAGTTATCGTCGAGCCGATCGGCGTCCCCAGAACCGCGTTCAGATTAGAAGCGGGATCCGTGCAGACCAGCAGCGTCTTTTTCCCCTGATCCGCCAGAGCAACGGCGGTGGCGCAGGATAACGAGGTCTTGCCGACCCCACCCTTGCCCGTGAAGAACATGATTCGCGTGGGCGCTGACGGCAGTTTTTCCAGAAGATTCAGCAGCAGCCCTTCCCGGAACTCGACGGGTCGGATGGGGCGCACCCACAACCAGCCTCATTCTCGATAGTTGGTGGACAACAAGGTTGAGAAGCTGTTTGGTGGACGGCCTCTTCCCCGTTCTCCATACCGACCTGCGCCAGACCTGCCAGCTCGTCACGGTCGGGGTAACGCCCAGACGAAACAATCTCTCCGTCCACAACGACCAGCGGCAGACAACCGTTGCCCTCGATTACCAGCTTCTCCCGCACCGCGTCGCTTCCCATGAATGCATCGGGCTGCTGGGCCAGATTGAAACGCTCGACCACGGCGCCGTTTTTTGCCAGCCAGTCCAGATCGGCGGCGAATCGCACCAGCTTCTTGTCTACTTTCGGTCCACAAACGCCGGTGGAGCAGCACTGGGGAGGATCAAAGATTTCGATTTTAGGCATGTTGTTTCTCCTTTTGTTGTTTCAGTTTCCGGCGCATGCGCTTTTGGTTCTGGTTTGAAGGTGTCGTTTTAGTTTATCCAGGTCTTCCCCGGCCTGTGACAGCCCGGCCAATTGCCGGGGAAGGTTACTCAGCAAAGATCCCTGAAAAGGGCTGCCGGCTTTGTTTAGCTGGTAGTGTACCCAGAGGCCCTGCCGCCGGTCGGTCACCCAACCTGCGTTTTTAAGATAGGAAAGGTGCCGGGACACCGTGGACTGCGGCAACTCAAGAACCGCCACCATGTCGCAGACGCACAGCTCTCCCTCGGTTAAAAGCACCAGAATGCGCAACCGGGTTTCATCAACAAGCGCCTTAAATGATTGAGCGGTCTGCTTCATATACAGCATATTATCCGGATACACGGATATAAGCAAGGGGCTGACTGTTTGTGCCTGCGGGCATACTTGCCTGCACAAGTGTTTAATCAACAGCTTTGATGTTCAAAAAGGGGTCAAGTCCTGATCTTTCTGTAAATTCAGTTAGTCCTCCAAGATAGCCTCATCCTATCACCTGAAGCTCACGAGCTTTTTGGTTTCTTGTTTCCTCCTGTTCCTTAAGCTCTTCCATGTTGAGGTAGCTTATACCGGTTA
>JAENWV010000091.1 GCA_016650015.1 Thermoleophilia bacterium
TGAAGGGCCGCGGCAATCTCCTGGGCGACATCACGGAGCGTATCCGGTCTGCTCAATATGCGGCCCTGCGTGCGGTGAACAGGGACCTGATCGGGCTGTATTGGGATATCGGGCGGATGATCGTGGAGCGGCAGGCCAGGGAAAAATGGGGAATCGTGTATCGAGATGTTTTCTGCATCTATCCGGACATAAATCCGGTCATAGTGTCCGGATAGCAAGTTCTGTGTCAGAAAGTGTAGTCTCCCCGGTATCCCAGCTTGCCCAGGTCGTCGAAGAGCGCTGCAGAAATAACTCCTTGATTCCCGTTAACCGTTATCATATGATAACGATTAGACGATATCTTTAGAGAGAGGGCTGTTGACGCAGATAAGCCAGGTGGAGCTCTTTTTGGCCCAGTTCCGGGAATGCTGGCCACCCAGGTGCCTGATTTCAGGGGAACGAGTCAAGAATCTTCAGGGACTGGCAGATCTGAATCTAACAGCAAAACAGCGGGAAGCGGAAATCATGAGTCTCGCAGGATGCATAAAATATCCATTCGCATAAAGGGGGAAAGGCCATGATTGATAACTTCATAATTAAATCTGTAAAGGATGACGTTTGCCCCACCTGCGAAGATATACGGCGAGTTGAAACTGGCACTCGAATAGAAACCGTCCAAATCAGAAACGAATCAGTTGAGGTAGACGCGACCGTCAAGCGCTGCACTTACTGTGGCAACTTCTTTTCGAATGGTGATGAAGACGAAGTTGCGATCCAGAAAGCTTACCGAAAATTTCGGGAGCGCCGCGGCCTGATGCAGCCTGAACAAATTCGCGAGCTTAGGGAGCAATACGGTCTAGGTCAAAGGGCTTTCTCCCGCATCCTCGGCTGGGGCGAGATTACCATACACCGGTACGAGGCCGGGTCACTCCAGGATGAAGCGCATAACGATACTCTGATGCTGGTTCGTGACGCGGATAACTTTACCGAATTGTATAAAAAAAACAGGGAGACGCTCCCCAGGAGTGTTGCACAAAAAGTCGATGAGCGTTTGATCCCTCTGATGCGTGACAAGCAGGAAAAGTACTTTGACGAATATCTTGCATCAAATTTGAATGAGCCTGCGGATCTCATCATTAGCGGAAACAGGAAATTTGATCTGAAACGCTTTGAGTCGGTGATTCTGTACTTCTGCAGCAAACTTGATCATGTCTACAAAACCAAACTGAACAAACTCCTCTGGTATTTCGATTTCATCACTTTCAAGCGCCTCGATCGATCTGCCACCGGTGCCAGCTATGTTCATTTGCCCCTCGGACCGGTGCCTGATAATTATGATTTTTTCCTGGCTGCCCTGATTCGCAAAGACGCGTTAGAGGCTAATGAAATTGTTTTTGATGTGGAAAAGAATGTAACGGGCGAATGGTTCAAGGCACTTCAAAAACCGGATCTGGATTTGTTTAGTGAAGGGGAAATCCGATTGCTTAACCTGGTGGCAGAACGACTGGGCAATCTGGGGGCAAGAGAACTGGCTGATCTTTCTCATGGTGAGGATGGATATTCAAAGACGAAAAAAGGTGAATTCATTTCTTATGCGTGGGCGAAAAATATAAGGCTGTTTACTTGAGGATGAGAGGCAACTGTTGTAAATATTGCAACAGTTCAAGATTTCAACTACCGAGGGTTACTCGGTAGTTTCTTTCAAAGACCTGCGCCTAACTCCACACCCCTCATCAACCGCAGCCGTCCACTTGTCCGCAAAGCGCACAATCATCTGGAGTCTGCATTCCCTGTGATGGTAGTCCAGGTTGTTGACGCCGCCCGGGCCAGGGTAGATGCCGTCGTGGGAAACGATCGCCTGGGCCTCGTCCCCGGTCAGGTCGATACGATTGCCGATGAGGGAGACTTAGCTTCTCGACTTCCCACCTTTTGCCGTTGGGCAGAGCTGCGGTTTCCCCGGGTATCCCACTTTGCCCAGGTCGTGGAAGAGCGCCGCGATCAACAAGGGTAAACGGTCTATTGCTCGAATTGGTCCTTGTGTTTTAAACAAACCTGTTCGATAATGAAATTGTTCTCGGCCAGTGGCTGTAGAACCTACAAAGGCTTACCGCTGAGCCCGCCTGGCGAATCAGCGGTTTTTTATTGCCCTGAATACCACTTTGGGCCATTCCTGATTCGCGCTATCGTCGAAGCACTATCAGCTACATATGCAGTGACGAATTCAGCCTTGTGTGTGTCTATGAGTCTAATTACGACCACGTAATTACCGGAAATCACTGTCACTCTGCGTGTTTTGTCATACTTTTTCTTTTTTCTATCCCAACCACAATATAATTCAGATTTGGGATCTTGCAGCGCCGCCTTGATCCAATCGATGCGCTCAGCACGCCTTGTGGAAAACTTATCCTTTACCAGGTTCCTTTGGCTGCTTTCGTAAAAACAGTGGCCAAAACTTTTTGTTCGGAACCTGACTTCGATGCAATCGAAGGTCGCAAGCGGTGCCCGACAATATACGCGTTTAAAATGGTTGTGGTACTCACCAATGGTCGAATACCGCACCAGCGGCGGCTCGGCCAATTTACCATCCTCCCTGTAGATCAATCTTGAATAAATTGAATTTCTTTTCGTGAAGCGGAGTAGGCCGGATTTCTCTATGCAATAAATCCTCCATATGACCTACGATCTCCTCCTTGGCACTATTCTCGTTGAGGCGATTGTTGATGCGAGCTGATGCCAGGCCCAGTAGTACATCATTTGACTGAATAAGGACAGATTCGTCTGATCTCACCGCTTGAACAGTTTCCACGGTAGAAGAGAGATTGCTGGATGAGAGGCATCGCTGAAGGGTATGAAGACGATCTGGCTGACGGTTCTGCTTAAAATCACAAAATATTCGATAGGAATTAAAATCGTGGAGCCAGTGATGAATCATCTGGTAGTAGAATTTGTAAAAGCCGAGTTCCTGATCACTTTCATGGTACTGAACCAGATTGACTTTTTGCCGGTCGACTGCGATGCACCGAAAGCGAAGATCTTCCCCTTTCGCGATGTACCAGGAGATCAGCGCTTTATAGAAGTCAATTTTGGAAGGAGAAGCTTTGCCCCATTTAAACTCGCCGCCGATTTTATACTGGTCACGAAGTTCGTGAATCTCGGTCTTGTACATTTGCTGGTCGGCACTCTTGAGCCACAAGCTGCCAATGAGCAGGTACTTTGCCTGTGGGCGATTTGAAGAAAAAAGATCCGGATAGGCCTCATCGCAGTAGACGTTAATATCCATGGCTCACCTCATTATCTGTCTTATTAAAAATGGCATTCGGGGAACTTGCAGTGGGTGAGGCATGATAATTTGCGTAGCTATCACAGTCTTGCGTGAGTGAGAAGAAAATATTATTCCTTCCATGGGATTATGGCAAGCGCAGCCCGGCGATATCCAGGAACAATCCGGGAAAGATCATTTAAGATAGTTGCATCGCATATCCGGACATAAAGCCGGACATTGTGTCCGGATATCTAGTTCTGTGTGGCAGATTGTGCGGTTTCCCCGGGTATCCCACCTGCCCAGGTCGTGGAAGAGCGCCGCAGTATCCACTTAATGTCTAATTGTACGATGCATGCCCGCCCTGTCGTCCATACCGTATACATTCCGTCCAGCGTGTGTGTTAGAATTCTCACACCCACTGTTTCACCATCCTGCATATTTCTCTCACTCCTCTTAAAGAGTCGCTACCCGGACGGGCCGCGGCAATGCAGTCATAAGGAGGAGACAGGAAAGACAAAACCCCCGAAGGCACGGCCGTGAATGGCTACGGTAATCTCCTGGGCGACATCAAGGAGCGTATCCGGTCTGCCCAGTACACCGCCTTGCGGGCGGTGAACAGGGAACTGATCGGGCTGTATTGGGATATCGGGCGGATGATCGTGGAGAGACAGAAAGGCGAATCCTGGGGAAAAGCCATCGTTAATAAGCTGGCTCTGGATCTCCAGAAGGAATTTCCGGGAATTAGGGGATTTTCCAAAAGAAACCTTCTATATATGCGGCATTTTTATGAAACATACGCTCGAACTGAAAAAGTGCAGTCATTGATTGCACAAATTGGTTGGACCCATAACGTCGTCATTATGGAAAAGTGCAAGGACGACCTCCAGCGCGAGTTCTACATCCGCATGACCCGCAAAATGGGTTGGACAGTGAATGTCCTGGCAATACAGATCGAGAACCAGACTTACGAGAAAACGCTCCTTCGAGGATATAAACCTTCCTGCGCGAGATGGGCGGAGTCTTTACCTTCGCCGGCAGTCAGCACCGGCTCGAGGCCGACGGTGAGGAGTTCTATATCGACATTCTCCTGTATCACCGGGCGCTCAAACGCCTGGTCGCCGTTGAACTTAAGGTGGGAAAGTTCCTGCCGGAGAACGTTGGCAAGATGCAGTTCTATCTGGCGGTACTCGACGATACAGGCAGGCTGGACGGCGAAAACCCGGCCATCGGCATCATCCTCTGCAGGGAGAAGAACCGGACGGTGGTCGAGTACGCACTACGCGATTCCGACAAACCCATCGGCGTGGCCAGCTACCGCATGGTCTCGGCGCTGCCCGATGAACTGCAAGGCCAGCTTCCGGGGCCTGAGCAGGTGGCTTTGCTGATGGAGGAGATATAGGTCGGGCCTGCGCCCCTCCTCATCAACCGCAGCCGTCCACTTGTCAGCGAGGTAGATGATCATCTGTAGTCTGCATTCCCTGTGATGGTGGTCCAAGTTGTTGACGCCGCCCGGGATAGGGTTATAGAGGAATCAAAAAGATCCCGATGAATAATGTTGTGAATATCGCACTTTCTTCATTGTTATTTCATTAGTATTGTGCGATTATTACTACATGGAGGTGGTTGAGATGGTTCTTACTTCACAGGAGCTGGGCGAAAGGATAGCAGCCGCGCGTCGCGATGCCCGAATTACACAGGCAGAAATGGCTGAACAGCTGGGCGTGGACAGGAGCGCGATAACAAAGATTGAGAAGGGCGAGAGGAAAGTGGATAGCCTGGAACTCCTTGCCATCTCGGAGGCTGTGGGTTGCCCTGTGGAGTCATTGCTCAGGAAGGAGCAACCGCTTGCCGTCCATTTTCGCAATTTTGAGACAGCCGGCCAGAGAACCAGAATAGAGCTCAAGTGGGTCCAGCAGTTTATATCCAATTACGCTTTTTTGAAGGAACTTACGCCGGATGAGTGAGCCTGCGTATGTAGCGGAAGCAAGGAACATGGCGGCTGCGGTTCGGCAAGGAATGCATCTTGGATTCGAAGCGGTCGCGGAAATCTTCCATCTGATTGAAGAATTTGGCCTGCCTGTAGTCAGACGGAATATGAAAGAGGACGGGCCGGACGGCATTTATGCCAGCAACGGCGAGATCGCCGTCGCGGTAATTAATACATCGCGGCCACTGACCCGTCAGCATTTTACCGCCGCTCATGAACTGGGACACCATGTATTTGACCCGGGTATTGGTGTTCAGATCGATGAAAACATCTTTCATCAGGAAGGCATCCGGGAAAAAAGAGCCAACGCTTTTGCCGCCCATTTCTTAATGCCTGAAGACAGTATCCGGAATCTACTTTCTAAAAACAGGCGCAAGCTTGTCGTAACCCCCCAGGACATCGTCCATTTCTGTCACCACTTCAGCGTCAGCCCCGAAGCTATCATATACCAGGTTCATAACATCGGTCTTATAAATTCCTCCGACCGCAACAAATTCATCAGCATGAATAAAGAGGGCACTTTGAAAACCATTGAGTGGGAATGCGGTTATTTGCCAAACGCTGATAATCATGGTGAAAGACGTGAGCTTCTCCCTGCTGACTACGTAAAGCGCGCTATCAGCACATATGTTTCCGGAAAGATCTCGTTAGACAGACTGGCGGAATTGCTGGAGTGGTCGGACGTGCAATTATTAAGAGATTCGCTTGAGGCTGCGAATGTAAGGCCGGCAGCAGGCATTGATAATTATCTTGAAGATGTCGAACGCGCCTGACCCCGGCGGGCACATATTTGATACGACTTGCTTAAATTACTTTGCTCTGACTGACAATCTCTCCCTACTCGACCGGCGCTATCGTGGCCAGGCATATGTTTCACGAGAAGTTCTTCACGAACTGGAAGACGGCGTTGCCGGGCATCCGCAATTAAAAGCTGTCGTTGCAGCTGATTGGTTTGAGGTGTTGCGGCTGGAGGAAACTGAGGACCTGCTAAATTTTGAAAGACTGCTACTGCGATGGGGAAAGAATGAACGCAATCGTGGTGAGGCTGCAACGATCATCCTCGCCAGACGGTTTGATCTTGTAGCAGTCATTGATGAGCGAGTCGGGAGAGTGACTGCAAAAGAACAAGGACTGGAAATTACTGGAACTGTCGGGATTATTGTACGTATGGTACTGGAAGGCATGCTGGCCGAAGCTGAAGGTTGGGCAGTACTTCAAGAAATGATTTCGATAAATCCGGGTGGCTTTAGAAGTCCGATAAAAACGAGACCACAGTTTATAAATTTGTGTAGAGGTTCTGGGAGGTAATCGTTAAACCACGCGCACATAGGCTCTCGGCCAGGTTTGTTATTTCGCATTTGAACTAATCGCCCGAAAGTCTCCTACCCTCGCCCCTCCTCATCAACCGCCGCCGTCCACTTGTCAGCGAAATGGACGATCATCTGGAGTCTGCATTCCCGGTGTTGGTAGTCCA
>JAENWV010000044.1 GCA_016650015.1 Thermoleophilia bacterium
CGTGACTGGTATCAGTCGAAGGCCGCCGGGCGGCAGTCGTCGCTGAGATGCGCCCGCACCTCGGCCAGGTGCTTCTCGTTGGTGCGCTGCCAGGAAAGCTGCGGGAGCTCGTCGAAGCTGAAGAAGCCGACGTCCATGGTCTCGTCGCTGGAACGGGCCTCGCCGCCGGTGATTTCACAGAGGAAGATGATCTTGTAAGCGTGGAAGAATTCCAGCGGCGTGCCGCCGCGGTTGGCGTCATAGACGGCCAACACCTTGCGGGGGACGACTTCAAAGCCGCTCTCCTCCCAGACCTCGCGGGCCACCATTTCAGACGGGATATCCCCCACGTCGGCCCAGCCTCCGGGCATGCACCATTTCTGGTCGCGGCGATCCTGCACCAGCAGGATTCTGCCATCGCGGACCACGGCGCCGCGGACATCGATCTTCGCCGTGGCGTAACCGGGCTGGGCAGAGAAGTTCTCGACCAGCGCTTCCCGGGTCTCGTTCGTCTGGCTGGCGACGATCTCGGCGGCGATCTCGTTCAGTCTCGTATACCGCTGAGTCTCGTAGTCGGTGCTGGCAAAAGCGAGCCCGGTCTGGCAGAGGCCCTGTATCTCCCGGGCCCATTCCAGCCATTGCGGCATTTTTTCCTGGTTCAATTCAAAACCTTTCCTTCAGGTTTTCACGGCGGCGATGATTATGGTCTGCCATCTGAGCACCAGTTCGCCTTCGACTTCAGTGGGCTGGAAGCCGCCGAGGTCGGCATCGAGATTCTCGTTGAGCAACTGGATGATCTGCGTTCGATCCTCCGGGTCCTCGATTCGTTCCAGCTTCAGCATGAAGTCCGCCGGCAGACCCCTGGTATAGGGTTCCAGTTCGCCGGAGATGCCAAAACCAGCTGCCTGCAGCAGCCCTCTCAACTCAGTTGGCGAGTAGGCACGCACATGGGATGGATCGAAGAGCTTCTCCAGCCGCTCCCTCTTTTCCCGGATGGCGGCGTCATCGAGGCCGAAGACATCCTCCATGACGAAACGGCCGCCCGGTTTCAGAACACGGCTTATCTCCGCCAGCGCCTCGGCGGGATCGGTAAAGTGATGAAACGCCAGACGGCAGGTGACCAGATCGAAACTCCCATCCGGAAACGGCAGCTCGGGTACCGCGGCCTCCAGGAACTCAACATTGTCCAGCCCGGCGGCCGCCAGGCGCCCGCGGGCTTTTTCCAGCATCTCCGGGGTGATGTCAGCGCCGGTAACCCTCGCAGCCGTCCGCGCCATCATCAGGGCCAGCAACCCCGTGCCCGTCGCCAGGTCCAGGGCATGATCCCTCGGCCGGGGATCAGCCAGGTCCAGCAGTGAGCGATAATACTGTTCCTCGGAAAAGACGTCCAGCTCGGCGTAGCGGTCGACCCGGCGGCCGAACACTTGCCGGGCCGACTCCGGCCCGGAGCTCTGGCCGGAGTCGTTGCCTTCCCCTGATCCGCCAGGATTATCCGCGTCGCTGTTCTGCCGTTTTTCCATATAATCGCTCATGACACTTTCCTATATTATGACAAAGCGCGGCTTTCCGCCGCCATAGTGTCGTAGTATATATGCCAACCAGAATCGGGAGTGCCCCGTGAGAGGAGCAGCCATCCAGGAAAAGCCGGCTACAAAGGTCGCTGTTACCAGATGCCCGGACTACGGCGAAGAGCGGGTGCGCCGGGCGGTCCGGCAAGCCGTCGCTCTGATCGGCGGAATCGCGGATATCATCAAACCCGGCGACCGGGTGCTGCTCAAGGCGAACATGCTGGCGCCCATCGACCCCGCGGAATCGGTCACGTCGCACCCGGCGGTGGTCAGGGCGGCCATCGAACTGGTGAAGGAAGCGGGCGGCGTACCCATCGTCGCCGATTCGCCGGGATACTTCTACGCCGGCGGCAAGTGCCGGGCACTGACCGTCTGCGGCCTCAAGGATGTGGCCGACGAGCTGGAAGTCGAATCGCTCCAGTTCGAGGCGATGGAGAACCCCTTTGTGGAAACCCCGGTCCCCGGCGGCGTCTACCTGGATTCCATTTTCGCAGCCCGGCTGGCGCTGGAGGTTGACGTCATCGTCACCCTGCCGAAACTGAAAACCCATGCCAGCACCTGGTACACCGGCGCCGTCAAGAACATGTTCGGCGCCGTGGCCACCCGGACGCGAAAGCAGGCGCACATTCTTGCCAGCTACGAGCGTTTCAGCGGCTCGATCGTCGACATCTTCTCGGTTTTAAAACCACAGCTGACAATCATGGACGGGGTGATCGGCATGGAGGGTGAAGGGCCGCGGCACGGCAGCCCCCGCGAGCTCGGCGTAATCCTGGCCTCCAGGGACGCAGTCGCCCTGGACGCCGTGGCCTCAAAGATCATCGGCTTCGAACCTATGGAGATTTTCACCACCAGGGATGCCACAACGCGGGGGCTTGGCAACGGCAACCTTGATGAAATTGAGGTCCTCGGCGCCCCTATCGACGAGGTGGCCGTTAATTTTGTGAAACCAAGCGGCAAGCGGCTCAACCTGCCGCCGCTGTTGATGAAGGTCGCCGCCGGATTTATCAAGGTGCAGCCACACTGCGTGGAGGATACATGCGACAAGTGCCGTATCTGCGAAAAAAGCTGCCCGGTGAACGCCATCACCATGCGCCCCTGGCCGGAAATCGACCGGGACAGGTGCATCGAATGCTACTGCTGCAATGAGATGTGCCCCACCGGAGCCATGGAGATCAGAAAGAACTGGCTGGCCAAGCGGCTTTCACGGTGATAAGGCGGCCGTTTGGTCAATTATGCAGCGCCTTTCAAGGCAAGGCGATCGCTATTTGCTGTCCCCGTCCCCCGGTGGCCGCTTTTCGTATTTCGGCAGCAGCTTTCCCAATGCAATTACCCCGGCGGCGCCGGCAAGAACGCTGCAGACGAGGGCAATGGCAAAACCGGTCAGTACGACGAGGGTGCTGTCAGTCTCGCCACCCTCGGTAAATACTGCCGTGTAGGCCAACATGCTGCCGATAGCGCCACCCAGGCCGCAGACTACATAAACGGCCACCGTCGCCACTTTGACCGGTCGCTTTACCCTGGACAGGTAGACAATGGCGACCGCTGAGTAGAAGGCGATAAACGGCAGGAGAAAAATCAACCCGGACAGGCTGATCTCCTGCGGCTCATCCTGCGCGGCCTGCGCGATAAAAAATACGCCTGTGTCTAGAACAGTGATACCTTCCACTGACCGTCGATCTGTACCAGGTTTATCGTGTCGGTCTTGGTCGAATCCGTGCCGTTTTCATTGACCGTCATTTCTACCTTGACTGTTGCCTTGTCACCATCGATCTTCTCTTCGGTGATGTTGTAGCTGCCTATTTCACCCAAGCCGCCCTCGTCCTTGCATGACTGGACCAGATCATCCTTGCTAACTGGGGCATGTTGAGCCTGCATTTGGCTGAGGTCGATATAATCGATCATCTTCTCGCAGTCCTTGTCGTTGGCAGCTTTCATGAAGCCGTCAACCGCGGCTTTGGGGCCGCTGTCGCCACAACCAAAAACCGCCAGTAGCACGAACGCGAAAACCATCACTGCAACAAACCCGCTTATCGCTTTAAAGCGCACTGAAGCTCCCTTTCTCAAATTGATATGGATTGGGATACTTTATCATTCTGACGCCGCCCTGGCTAACCTTTTCATTTTCTTTTTGCGGTAAAGTCGATCATCCTGGACCAGATCTTCAGGATCAGGGATGGCCAGTTCGTGAACGGTGCCTGACCAAGGTTAGCTGTATAGCCAATTGGGGTATCTATCTAATCGGATGCCGGTCTGAGCCACCGGCGTATTATTAGTAAAGAAACATTGGAATGGTGGGAGGAGGAAGAAAATTGGCTGAAGGAACAGTAAAATGGTTTTCAGACCAGAAGGGCTTCGGCTTCATCGAGCAGGAGGGTGGAGCAGATCTGTTCGTGCACCACTCCGAGATCCAGATGGATGGCTTCAAAACCCTTGCCGAAGGCCAGAAGGTGACCTTTGATGTAGAAGAAGGGCCCAAGGGTCCGCAGGCAAAGAACGTGAAAGCGGCGGAATAGAAACAGCAGGCAGGTAATTGAAAGGCCCTCCGTACGGAGGGCCTTTTTTATGACACCTGAAGCGAGGCGGACGTGAACCGCATGGGCTGCTTACAAATCATTTCCCGAATAAGAGAGGTTGAAGCTCTTGTTGATCAGGGGGAAGTCGGGCACCATGTTTTCCTGGCCAGCGTAACCCAGTGCGGTCCAATTCAGAAATGACGGGTCGCGCAGATCCACCCTGCTGATCTCGCCGCTTGAATCAGTGGCAACCAGACAGACGATATCACCGCGCCAGCCTTCAACGATGCCGATGGCGAATGAGTCTCTCCTGAACTTCAAACCCGGCGCGCCGACCTCGCCGGCCAGCTGTGGCACTACGCCCAGCGCCTGTCTGATCAGCTCGATGGAAGCGTATGCTTCCCTGATCCGGACGGAAAATCTGGCATGCACATCTCCGGCTTTTTCCGTGGCGACTTCCATTCCCAGCTCATGATAAGCGGCGTAGGGATAATCGACCCTGGCGTCCGCGGCCAGCCCCACCGCCTTGCCGGCGACGCCGAGAACTCCGTGATCCCGAGCGATCGCGTAGGACAGAATGCCCGCGTTCCTGAGCCGGTTCATCAGAGAGTTGCTGTTTTCGGCGATGGCCATAACCTGCTCGAAATCCATTTTCAATGCTTCGAGTGACTCACTGGTTTCCCTGGCGGCATCTTCTGTCAGCACGGGAGTTACCCCCCCGATTTTAGCGACCCCTCGTAAAAACCGGCTACCGGTCAAGCGTTCTTTGATCTGCATGACAGCTTCCCGCAGGCGGCCACACTGAGCGCCGCCGAAATTGAATCCGCTGTCGGTCATTATGGCGCCGATATCGCCCAGATGATTGGCCAGCCTTTCCAGTTCGGCGAAGACAACCCGCAGATATTTGTCCCTGTCGGACACCACCGTTCCACTCAACGATTCGAGCGCCTGGCAAAACGTCAGCGCATAGCTGAAGGAGCTGTCGCCGGAAATGCGCTCCGCCAGCCTGAGCTTGTCTGCCAGCGGCAATACCTCAAACAGTTTCTCGCTGCCCTTGTGAGAATAGCCAAGCCTGGGCTCGAGCAGCAGGATCTCCTCGCCGGCGACACTGAACCGGAAGTGGCCCGGTTCGATAATGCCCGCGTGAACCGGACCGACCGGTATCTCATAGATTCCCTCACCACCGAGCTTGCGGAACAGAAACTCTCCCCCAGCCTGCTCCGGCCTGGTCCGCCAGTCGAAATCCTTCCTCAGGGGGAAGATGTTCTCCGGCCAGTTCTCATGAAGGATCAACGGCCGCGGATTTGGATGGCATCGCGGTATCAATCCGAAAAAGGTCCTGATTTTTCGCTCGTAGATGGAAGCCTCATGGAACGAAGGTGTCAGAGATGGAAAATCTTCGCCTACGCGGATGTACGGCGCCAGGATCAGGTTTTCTTTGGGCAGGCCAAAAGCGTACATGATCCGGAATAATCCGTTTTCCTGCCGCTCATCAAAAGCGGTGATGATTTTCAGCGGCGCCTGGTGGTGAAGATAGAGGCTCTCGCAGACCGCCACGATTTCGCTGGAAGGCACCTCGAAAGCGATGATATTGCCATGAACGGCCGTTTCCGCGTAATGGGGAATGTACCGCTTGATTATCTGTTCGTAGTTCATCGTCTCATCCATTGATCAGGGAAGCGGCGGAATCGAGCAGCGACTTGATCGGCGCCGGCAGGTAAAAACCGGCGACTATCAACAGTGAAAGCAACAGGATCGGCGGTATGACGGTCAGATAACCCGACTCGCCGCAGGCGATGGGTGTCGTGTCCGGCGCCTTGTAGCTACTCAGGGTCATGCCGACTATATGCCTCAAGAAACCGGCAAAGACCAGTAACAGCAGCAAAAGGACACCGATCACCACCGGCAGATGATCGGCTATGCCGGCTGACAATATATATATCTCCGTGAGGAAGAGACCGAATGGCGGCATGCCGGTGATCGCCAGGAAACCTATCAGCAGGAGTACCCCGGTGACCGGCATTACCGACAGCACACCTCGTACCTTTTGCATCTTGGTGGACCCGTACTTCAGCAATATGTTACCGGCGGAAAAGAACAGCACCGATTTGGCCAGGGAATGGTAAATCATGTGCAGCAGGGCGGCAAAAGTCCCCAGACCGCCAAAACCGATTCCCAAGGTTACGATGCCCATGTGCTCAATACTGGAATAGGCGAAGAGCCGCTTGTAATTTTTTTGGACGATGATGATGAACGCTGGAATCGTTATCGTGACGACTCCGAAATAGATCATCAGGCTGCGGGAAAAGGACGTCGGTATGGCGGCATCGGCGACAATCTTGTATTTGAGAATCGCCAGCATGGCGACATTCAGCAACGAACCGGAGAGCAGCGCGCTGATCGGTGACGGCGCCTTGCTGTGTGCGTCGGGAAGCCAGGTGTGCATGGGAGCCAGACCCACCTTGGTGCCATAGCCGATCAAAACGAAGATGAAGGCGACTTTCGCCAGGGTCGGGTTCATGGAACCGCCGCTTTCGACCAGGGACCGCCAATCGACAAATTTATCCACTCCCGCATCGTTCCCGGGAGTCAGGAAAAGCAGCGTACCGAAAAACCCCAGTAGCAGTCCGATCGAATTGATGATCAGGTATTTCCAGGCTGCCTCCATGGAGGAGGCCTTGTTATAAAAACTGATAAGGAAGGCGGTGGAAAGGGTTGTGGCCTCGATTGCTATCCACATCATGATCGGGCTGACCGTGATAACCGCAAAAAACATCGCCATCAGGAAGAAATGAAACAGGATGAAGAACTGGCGCACGCGGCTGAACCCGATGATCTGCTTTCGCACCTCTTCGCGCAGGTAGCCGATCGAGTAAAAGGTGGCCGCCAGCCCGACCAGCGCCACGGTAATCAGAACAACGGTCTCCAGAGCGCCGGCGGCCAGGTAGACGCCGTATTCGGAACGGCCCTGCCGGTATACCTGTGTGGCTATCGTCGCGGCTGCGACGAATTCCACCGGCGCCACGATCATCGCGATGATCTCCAGCACCAGAATCTTCTTTCTGACGGCCAGTGACGCCAGAGCGGCAAGCAACGGTGCCGCTATCAGGATCAGCAGGATCATGGATCAGCCCTTCAATTTCTTCATGGCAGTTACATCCAGCGATCCGAACTTGCGGAAGATCATTGAAGCAAAGACCGTGGCGATGATGACCCAGATCAGGATGTTGAAGGTGATGCCCAACTGCAACCCGGGACTCTGTTCCAGCCCGGCGAACAGGGCAAAAGCCACGATGCCGTTTTCCAGCGACAGGATCCCGATCATCTGGGAAAGCGCGCCCTTTCTGTTAATGGCCAGGAAAAGCGAGATCAGGACCGTCGCGAAGGCCAGGCGCAGCATTTTATCACCAGAGGTGGCGAGGACCGCCAGCGCCGAAAAAAAGTCGCTGCGGGTCAGCACGAGCAGCGCGGCTATGACCATCAGGGAAACCGGCGTGTTCAGATAGGTGTTCACGGAGAATTTCAGCTGGTGGCGCCTGATCAAGCCGTAAAAGAAGTATGGGGCGATGAAAATCTTCACCGCTACCGTGGCGACGATAGCGACGATCAGCAAGGGCGAGAACCTGTCAAACGACGACAGGATCAGCAGGGCGGCGATCGCCGACGACTGGACCATGTAAAGACGCACCGCGGAAGTGTTCTTCCTGGTCAGGTGCAGAAAGACCGCCGAGGCAAAAATAATGGTCGCGAACACCAAGAGGGTTTGCTGGTTCAGGTGAGCCATCTGCTCAGTTCACCAGGCCTATGGCGATAACGCTGATGACGAAGGAGGTGAACAGCAGATCGGGCAACCTGAAGATCCGCAGCTTGGCGATGCTCGATTCAATTATCGCGATGGCCAGGCAAAACAGCAACACCTTGCCGGCAAACAGGGCCAGTGCCAGCATAACCGGTACAAATTCCAGCGAGCCGGCGATGCCCCGGGGGAAGAACAGGTTCGCACCCAGGGCGATGAATATCAGGTACTTGTTGGCGGAGGCCCATTCCATCAGAGCCAGCCTTTTGCCGGAGTATTCCAGGATCATGGCTTCGTGGATCATGGTCAGCTCGAGATGGGTAGCGGGGTTGTCAAAGGGATAGCGGCAGGTCTCGGCCAGCAGGGCGATGGAAAAACTGATGAACGCCAGGATTATCGGCGTGAAGCTGGTCAGCGGCAGGGAACCGATATTTTCCGAAATGGCGGCGAGGTTGGTGGTTTTACTGATCAGCGCCAGCGTCAGCAGGGAGAGGACCAGTCCACCTTCGGTCAGCGCGGCAACCATCATTTCGCGGCTGGAACCAAAACCACCGAAGGCGCTGCCGCTGTCGATGCCGGCCAGGGCGAGGAAGAAAGTTCCCAGCGCGACCAGGTAGACCACCACCAGGAAGTCACCGGTATAACTGTTCGGCAGGGCCGTCGTCACGAGCGGAATGCTGGCGCCGATGACCAGCGTTACGGCGAAAATCAGGTAGGGAGCGGCGCGAAAGAGCCAGGAAGCGTCCTCACTGATGACCTCATCCTTCTGGAAGAGTTTACGAAGATCCCGGTATGGCTGGAGGACCGGAGCGCCCCGGCGGTTTTGCATGATGGCCTTGATCCGGCAGGTGACGCCGATGAAGAACGGCGACAGCGCCGGTATCAACATTATCTGCAGCAGCCAGTAAGGGATTTCGGAAATATTCATGACTGTAAGTCCAGGAAGAACAGCAGGCCGATCAGGGTCAGAAAGATGTAGAGGATGTAGGCGTTGATATTGCCGCTCTGGACTTTCGTGAACTGTCCGGCGATGATCGTCGTCAAATCCCGCAGCGGTTTGTAGATGAAGGTCTGGTAGATATCATGCAAACTCGTGGTAACGGTGCCAACCCTGGGAAAGTAGCTGCTGGCGTCGTGATACTCAATCTCGGTTTCGCTGCTCGGCCTGAGCACACCCCGGGCGATGGTGATCAGGGACCGTGAAAAACCGGTGGCGGTGATTTCCATGCGCGGCGTTAGATCGCTGCCGCAGTTCCAGGTCGGACCGGTCGCGGTCTTCCTTTTCCTGGTCAACAGCGAAACCGCCACTGTGACCGCAACAGCCGCGGCGATGACGCCGATGAAAATCGCCGGCATCGAGGTTACCGCGAATCCGTTTTGGATGCTGACGGATTTAAACTGCGCCACGTCGGCGGTTTCCGCACCCTGGAGGTTCGCCATGCTGCCGGCCACTGTCGCCAGTGTCCGCAGAACCATGCCGGAGAAAACGCCGAGGCCGACTATCAGCAATGCCAGCCCCGCCATCGCCAGTCTCGGCAGCATGGCTGTTTCACTAGCCTGCGCCGCCTGCTCACTACGCGGCCGGGCCAGGAACGTGATGCCGAAAGCCTTGACGAAGCAGGCGGCAGCTAGACCTCCTGTAAACGCCAGCGAACCGATGGAGAGGATGAAAATTATTTTGGTCACGACATCAAATGCCAGGACGCCCTGGAATAGCGCCTGGAAAGTCAGCCACTCGCTGAAAAATCCGTTGAGCGGGGGCAGGGCGGAGATGGCCATGGAGCCGACGAGAAAAAAGAACGCAGTCTGCGGCATCAGCCTGATCAGACCGCCGTACTTTTCGATATTGCGCGTATGGGTCCCGGCGATGACCGCCCCCGCTCCCAGAAACAGTAGTGCCTTGAACGTCGCGTGGTTCATGGTATGGAACAGCGCCGCGGCCAGACCGAGCGCCGCCAGCGTGTTCAGGCCGAACGATGAAAAAACCAGCGCGCTGCCGAGGCCGAGCAGAATGATGCCGATGTTCTCGATGCTGTGATAGGCGAGCAGTCTTTTCAAGTCGTGTTCGGAGAGAGCGTATAACACTCCCAGGAGTGAAGACATGGCGCCGATTACCAGCAGCGCCAGACCCCACCACAAGTAAGCGCCAGACAGGATGTCAAAATAGATCCTGATCATCATGTAGATGCCGGTCTTGATCATAACCCCTGACATCAGGGCCGAAATGTGTGATGGCGCCGCCGGGTGGGCACTGGGTAGCCAGACATGCAGCGGAATGATACCGGCCTTGACGCCAAAGCCGATCAGTGCCGAGATGAATATGGCATTTTTCATCAACGGTGACGCCGCCCCGATGCCGCCCCTGATCGCCTCGAACTCAACAGACCCGGTCAACCGGTACATCAACAGAAATGCGAAGATTATAAAAGCGGTGCCGGCGTGCATCATGATGAAGTAAAGCGAGCCGGCCCGGATGCTGGCGGTCTCGCGGCGCTCATAGATCACCAGAAAATAAGAGGCCAGCGACATGACTTCCCAGACGATCAGGAAAAACAGGGCGTTGTGCGCCGTCACCACGAGCATCATGCTGACGATGAAGACGTTGTAGAAGAAACCCAGCACGCCAATGCTGTATTTGCCGTAGTAGTGGCGAACGGAACCCAGGGCGTAGACCGAGCAAAGCAGGGCCACCAGGGAAATGATCATCATGAAGAAGGCGGAGAGCTGGTCGAAGCGCAGGGACAGGGACAGCAGGGGAAATGAGGAATCAATGACGAAAACCGGGATCGTACCCCGGAGCAGCGCGGCGCCCGAAAAGATCAGGCCGGTCCCCGAGCCGGCTATCGCCAGGCAGTTGCCCCAGAGATTGGCGGCCCGGTCATTCTGCTGGAGCAGCAGGGCTCCGAACGCGCCTGCTGCGAACATGGCAAGCATCGCGCAAAAAACGCCGGCTGAGGAGAGGAAGTCCACGTTTTCAGGTTTTTTTCTGGTTCTTGCCGTCGAGGTCGCTAAGGATCCCCAGCAGCGATCCGATTATCCGCCGGGGAGTGGGAGGATCTCCGGGGATCTGATAGTCAACGGGGATGACATTATGGACGCCGTCCAGAACCGCATACGAACCCTTGAACAGTCCGCCGTCGATAGCGTCATCGCCGACTGCCACCACGATTTTCGGGTTCGGCATGGCCTCGTATGTCCGAACCAGAGCCTCGCGCATGTTCCGGGTGACTGGGCCCGTGACCATCAGCATGTCGGCGTGGCGGGGAGAAGCAACGAAGTGAACGCCAAAACGCTCTACATCATAATAAGAGTTTCCCAGGGCCACCAGCTCCTGCTCACAGGCGTTCGTCGAACCCGCCGTGACCATCCTGATCGCGAGCGATCCCTTGAACAGTTTCCTTGTCCCGTCCCGCAATTCCCGGCCGATCGCAGAGAATTCGCGGTCACCATCGAAAGACTTTCCGTCAATTAAAGTTTTTGGGCACGACAAAATTTTTAA
>JAENWV010000244.1 GCA_016650015.1 Thermoleophilia bacterium
CAGGAATGGCAGATGATCTCAAGACTCCACTCCTTGATGAGTTGGAAAAGGGGCCGTGGCCAAGTTTTATCACGGACATCAAGAGCATGGCCGGCAAGAATGAAATGTGCGCGGATCTTCTTCGCCAGCTGGAAAAGTCCTACGAGGACAAGCGTGGCTACTGGAAGCATGGCGGCCTCGTGGGCGTCATGGGCTACGGCGGCGGCGTCATCGGCCGTTACTCGGCCCTGCCGGATGAGTTCCCCGGCGTCTCGCACTTCCATACCATCCGCGTGAATCAGCCCTCCGGCTGGTTTTACACCACGGAGAAACTGCGCGAGATCGTGGATATCTGGGAAGAGCATGGTTCCGGCCTCACCAACATGCACGGTTCCACCGGTGACATGGTGCTGCTGGGAACCCGCACCGACGAGCTGGAGCCCACTTTCCGGGCTCTGACCGAAAAGGGCTGGGATCTCGGCGGTTCCGGATCCGACCTGCGCACGCCCAGCTGCTGTGTCGGCCCCGCGCGCTGCGAGATGGCCTGTTACGACACTCTGGCCATGACCTACGATCTGACGCATAACTATCAGGACGAACTGCATCGCCCCATGTTCAACTACAAGTACAAGATCAAGATGTCAGGTTGCCCGAATGACTGTACGGCGGCCATCGCCCGCTCGGACATGGGCATCATTGGCATCTGGAGGGACGATATCAAGGTCGACCAGGCCGCCTTCGCTGAGTATGTCGACAGCGGTATGAACATCCAGGGCGCCGTCGTCGACCTCTGCCCGACCAGTTGCATATCGGTCGAGGGCAAGGAGATCAACATCGACAACAGCAACTGCGTCAAGTGCATGCACTGCCTGAACCGCCTGCCAAAGGCGCTTTCCCCGGGTGATGACAGGGGCTTTGCGATTACCCTGGGCGCCAAGGCGCCGATCGTTGAGGGCGCTCTGTTCGGCTCGGTTATCATCCCCTTCATGAAGATTGAGGATGGCGACTTCAAGCCAATGCACGACCTGATCGAGCGTATCTGGGAGTACTGGGATGAGTACGGCACCGCCCGCGAGCGCATCGGTGAGTTCATTGAGCGCATCAGCCTCGCGACCTTCCTTGAGGGCATCGGTGAGGAGCCCTCGCCGAAGATGGTCAAGGCTCCGAGAGACAACCCCTACATCTTCTATGAAGAGTATTACGAGGAAGAGGGAGCCGGCAAGGAATAAACCCGCGATCCAGGCAGAACGGCCCAGGGAGCGGATTCGAAACCGGGCCGGACTGATTCAACTTTGACAGTAACAGGAGGTATGTTTTATGGCGACTGAAGCAAAGAGAGTAACGGATATTGGACCACCGCATTATGAGCAGTTTCTGCATCCGCTGATCAAGGCCAACTATGGCAAGTGGCAGTATCACGACTCGATCAAGCCGGGTGTGCTTTCCCACACTGGCCCCGAGGGTACCATCTACAGCGTACGCTGCGCCTCGGCGCGTCTGGTTAGCATCAATTTCCTCCGTAACATCATGGACCTGGCGGACAAATACAGCGACGGCTACTTCCGCTTCACCAGCCGGAACAATATCGAGTTCCTGCTGGCCAAAGAAGATAACATTGATCCGCTGATCGAAGGCCTGAACGCCATGGGTACGCTGGTCGGTGGCACCAACAACGCCATTTCCAACGTGGTCCACACCCAGGGCTGGGTACACTGCCACTCGGCGGCGACCGACGCTTCCGGCCTGGTGAAAGCGGTCATGGATGAGCTGGCCGAGTACTTCACCTCCGAGAAGCTGCCGGCCAAACTGCGTGTAGCAGTTGCCTGCTGCCTGAACATGTGCGGCGCTGTCCACGCCTCTGACATCGCTATCCTTGGCCTGCACCGCACGCCGCCGCGGATCGATAATAAGGCGCTGCCGAACCAGTGCGAGATTCCGACTACGGTCGCCTCGTGCCCGAACAACGCTATCCGCCCGACCTCGATCGAAGGCAAGACCACGGTCAAGGTCGACGAAGACAAGTGCATGTACTG
>JAENWV010000037.1 GCA_016650015.1 Thermoleophilia bacterium
CGGTCCCTATTGAACATACTTGAGAAATCTCATTCTTATTTGAAGGGGTTCGCCATAAAGGGTTGAAACAACTATCTGTAAGGCTTTGCGGCCTGAGAATTCTGGCGAAAAACCGCCATAAGCGCTCGTTAGATGAATTCGATGATTGGAGTTTACCGGGACCATGCGTTACCAGCCGAAAAAAAGGATGAAATTTAGAGAGCCGGCCGTGATGCTGGCATTCCCTGCACTACTTATCGGGCTTCTCCTCCTCTTCATTGCCCCCGCGGCCGCCGAACCAGACCTCTCGGCCAAGCAAGCCGAAGTCGATGGCATTAAAGCTCAGGTTTCATCGATTAACCTTGCTGCCGAACAGGCGGTTGAGCGCTATAACCAGGCTAACTCGGAACTGGAAGAAACCGGGCTCCAGATTGCTGAAAACGAAAAGGCTCTCGCCGATGCCTCAGCCAAACTGGCGACAGCACGGATGCGCCTCGATCGGCGCCTTGAGAATATCTATCGTCAGGGCTCTCTGAGCTTCATGGATGTGTTGCTTAATACTTCATCGTTCAATGAGCTGCTATCAAGATTCGACCTGTTGGGCAAGATCGGCGCCCAGGACAAGTCCGACATAGATGAAGTTGTGCAATATAAAAGTGAGACCGAAAATGCAAAGGCTGATCTCGACCGTACACGGCAGCGGCAAGAGGAGCTGGTCGATTCTGTCGCCACGGAAAAATCCCAGGTCGAATCCCAGCTGGCCGCACGCCAGGCGATCCTGACAGGCGCTGAGGGAGAAGTGGCGCAGCTTCTTGCCCAGCAGGTTGCGCAGAATCAACCAACGGCCGGTTCTCAATCGCCTCAAAACGGACAGCCCGGTGGCAACTCTGGGGGGTCCGAAACACCTCAGACGGAACCTTCGCCCACTCCAGGCCCGGGTCCCGCGCCCGAATCCCCATACAGTCCACCGCCACCACCGGTCAACGGAGACGCCGCATCGATTGCCATGCAGTACCTTGGCGTACCGTATGTGTGGGGAGGCGCCTCGCCATCAGGCTTCGATTGTTCCGGGCTTGTAATGTATGTATACGCGCAGCTGGGAATCTACCTGCCGCACTCTGCTTCTGCCCAGTATTACTCGGGCACTCCGGTCAGCTACTCAGAGCTGGCGGCGGGCGACCTGGTCTTCTTCGGACAACCGATAAGTCACGTCGGCATATACATCGGTGGCGGCAGCATGATTCATGCTCCGATGGAAGGCATGGTTGTTTCCATTACAGGTATCAGCGGAGGCGGCAGTTACTCTGGAGCCTGCCGGCTGTAAAGTGCTTTAAGGGTCCACCGCGTTTACCTGCATCATTTCTTTTAAGCTTTCCTCTACCCCAATCTCCTGATAACATTTGGCTTTGGTTGCCCACTCAGGGCACGGTCTATTTTTACGAATCTTGGGAGAACTTTGGCTAGCACTGACTCCAGCACGAATAAGATCTCAATCGGCCTGCTTGGCTTCGGCACGGTTGGCTCCAATGTATATAACCTCATAAAAGATCAGGGTCTGGAGATCGCCCAGGCAACCGGGGCGTCGATCGAAATCAAGAAAATACTGGTCCGCGACATCGCAGTGCCTCGCCAGGACGCGCCGCCTGAAATTTTCACGGATAACTTCGAAGACATACTCGACGATCCCGATATCTCAATTGTCATCGAGCTTATCGGCGGGCTCGAGCCCGCATTCGATTACATTACAAGCTCGCTGGAGAATGGCAAAGCAGTTGTTACTGCCAACAAACAACTGTTATCACAGCGGGGTTTTCATCTGTTCAAGCTGGCGCGGGAGAAGAATACGCAGATTAAATTCGAAGCCAGTGTCGCTGGGGCCATACCGGTAATCAAGGTCTTGCGCGAGTCCATGGTGGCGGCCGATCTGACCAGCGTCTATGGCATCGTCAATGGCACCACCAACTACATTTTAAGCGAGATGAGCCGCACCGGAGCAAAATACCGTGACGCGCTGGCCAACGCCCAGGAGTGGGGATACGCCGAGTCTGACCCCACCGAGGATATTACCGGCAAGGATGCTGCAGCCAAGATGGCCATACTGGCCTCTATCGCTTTTCATACCGCAGTCAGCCTGGATGATGTGGCCTGTATCGGTATCGAGCATGTCAGTTCCACGGACATATCCTATGCGCGCAATCTCGACCTGACGATTAAACTGCTCGGTGTAGCCAAACTCTACGGCAACAAGATTAACGTAAGAGTCTACCCGGCGCTGATAAAAAAGGATCATCCGCTGGCCACTGTGAGCGGTGCCTATAATGCCGTTTTTCTTAAGGGGAACTCTATCGATGAGATCATGCTCTCAGGCCCTGGCGCCGGGGGGATCGAGACCGCATCGGCTGTGGTGAGTGATCTTGTTTCGATCATTGTCCGGCGGGAGCCGGGAGCGCACGAGAACGTAGCCGCCTGGCGTGAAATGGAGTTCTATCCCGATGATGAGGTTATCTCCAAATTCTACCTGCGACTCGAAGTCAAAGACGAGCCTGGTGTGCTGGCAACGATCGCCAAGGTCTTTGGAGATCACAATGTCAGCGTTGAGAGTGTAATCCAGAAGGATAGCGGAGCACACGCCGAGCTGGTCATGGTTTTTCACGCGGTAAGAGAAGCAAGCTTTAGAGCAGCTCTGGAAAAAATAGCTGAACTGTCAGAGGTTAAATCGCAACCATGGCCCATACGGGTCGAAGGAAACGGCAATGAACAGCAATAATATTCGCGACAGCTACCTCATCGAGCGATACCGCCGTTTTCTGCCCGTCACGAAAGACACCCCGGTGGTGAGTCTGGCAGAAGGATCCACACCGCTTCTCCCTGCCGCCAGGTTAGGCAAAAAACTGGGGATTAACTTGTACTTTAAGCTCGAAGGCCTGAACCCGACTGGCAGCTTTAAGGACCGGGGTATGACTCTGGCGGTCTCCAAGGGAATGGAGGCGGGCGCAACAGCTGTAATTTGCGCCTCTACCGGTAACACCTCAGCTTCGGCGGCCGCCTATGCGGCCAGGGCGGGTATCCGCTGCATCGTGATAATCCCTGAGGGCAAGATCGCCGCTGGCAAGCTGGCGCAGGCGGTTACTCACGGCGCCGATGTTTTATCGGTGACCGGGAATTTCGACCAGGCACTGGATATCGTCCGGGCTATTGTTGAAAAGTATCCGGTGCAGCTGGTTAATTCAATCAATCCATTTCGGGTCGAAGGCCAGAAGACGGGCGCTTTCGAAATAGTTGACTCCCTGGGAGCTGCCCCGGATTACCTGGCCATTCCCGTGGGCAACGCCGGTAATATTACCGCCTACTGGAAAGGCTTCAACGAGTATCAGGAGGCGGGCCTCCTGGACAGTCTGCCACACATGATCGGCTTTCAGGCGGCAGGAGCGGCGCCACTGGTAATAGGGCACCCGGTAGAGAACCCCGAGACCATCGCTACGGCTATCCGCATCGGCAACCCGGCTCGAGGCGACCAGGCCCTGGCGGCAGCCCATGATTCTGGGGGGCTAATCGATGCCGTCACCGACGAGGAAATAATAAATGCTTACCAGCTGGTTGCCTCCACGGAAGGCACATTCTGTGAACCTGCTTCGGCGGCAAGCCTGGCCGGTGTCATTAAAAAGCAGAAAGTAGGCTTGTTCAAACCGGGCGATACCGTCGTCTGCGTGCTTACCGGCCATGGTCTAAAGGACCCGGAAACGGCAATAAGCACCGGCCGGGAAGTCGTGCGGGTCGACGCTGATCTCGACCAGGTTGTCAAGGTTCTCGGACTCTAGGAGCCGATGATGAAATATCTGGTACTCATCCCGGATGGATCAGCCGATGACCCCCGGGCTGAGCTGGGCGGCCGTACACCACTACAGGCCGCAGCAACTCCCAACTTTGACCGGTTGGCCCGTGCTGGTACAGTCGGCCTGGTAAAAACTATCCCCGATGGTTTTGCTCCAGGCAGTGACGTCGCCAATCTCTGTGTGCTGGGTTACGATCCCCATGCCTACTATTCAGGCAGGGCTCCGCTGGAAGCCGCCAGTCTGGGAATTGATTTGGATAAAGACGATGTAGCTTTTCGATGCAACCTCGTCTATATCGAAGAAAGCTTCATGAGCGATTTTTCCGCCGGGCACATCGATACCGAATCCGCCTGCCGCCTGATTTCGTATCTGCAAGAAAAACTGGGCACAGGCGACGCCTCTTTTTTTCCTGGTTTGAGCTATCGCCACATTATGGTCTCGAAGGGCAAGGCGCTCAAAGCCCTTTGCACACCGCCACATGACATTACCGGCAAGCCCATTGAGCCATTTTTGCCAAAAGGTCAGGGCGGCAGCTGGTTACGTGACCTCATGGAAACATCTGCCCGACTGCTTGCCGATCACCCTGTGAATCAGAAGCGCATCCTCGAAAGCAAGTCGCCTGCCAACATGATCTGGCTCTGGGGTCAGGGTACCGCGCCGAAAATGCCATCTTTCCATGAACGATTCGGCCTCCGGGGTTCGGTCATCTCTGCGGTTGACCTGGTCAAGGGACTTGGAAAATATGCCGGTCTTGAGGTAATCGAGGTACCCGGCGCCACCGGCTGGCTGGATACCGATTATGCCGCCAAGGCGCGGTATGCCCTGAAACAACTTGAGAGCAAGGATTTTGTCTATGTCCATGTGGAGGCGCCGGATGAAGCATCCCATTCTGGAGATTCGGCAGCAAAGGTCGAAGCAATCGAACGTTTCGATTCACTTCTTCTGGGAACGCTGCTCGAAGGGCTGAAAGATTTTCCCGAGCACCGTGTTCTGATCCTCCCGGACCATGCAACACCCCTGGCGACGAAGACCCACAATGCCGAGCCGGTGCCATTTCTTCTGTACGATTCATCCAGTAGAGGCGAGAAGGACCAGTCGTTTGACGAAGTTTCTGCCAGTAAGAGCAACCTGAAGTTCGATAGGGGCTGGGAACTGATGGAATGGTTCCTGGGAACTTCCGGGGCATAATAGCGGCGGGGACTTAAGCCCTAGTTTAAGTCCCCGCCGTACCTCCCCACTAATACGGCTCCGCCCCGCCGGGCGGGTAAAAAACCCACCCGCGTGCCGCAGTTGTGAGTTTTATGGGTTTACCGGATTACTTTTCTTCCTGATACCCTTTTACCCTTTAATAACAAACCTCTGAGCTCACTGATTCTCTCCGCTCTTCATGAATAACGCTAATCCCATATCTATCCCTGTTTCTCAAAGTCATCGCCAGCCGCTCCCTGCACAGCGCGACGCAGATTCAAACTGTAGACCGCCATACCGACTCGCGCCGCTAATCCCGCAGCCAGTTCCTGCTCTTCTTTAATCTGACTATCATCAAACTCCTCGCCAGGCGGGAACAGCATAACCAGCACCCCGAAAGTGTTTCCTGCAGCCCGTACCGGTATACATATATGTGGATCTTCAGCACTTGCGTGCTGACATTTCATTCCAGTTTCTACGCCGGAATACACATGGATTTGCCCGAGTCTGAGCGACCAGCAGTCGTCCGGTTCAAATCCCTTTTCCAGGGGAGGCGAAGCGCCCCACGAAGCGACCTCCTCGTAACGTCCGGCGTTTTCATCAAGAATGTAGAGCGCCCCTGAGCCTCCCTCGGCCATTCTGCCGGCAAAACTGGCAAAGGCGGCATATGCCTCCTTGATCGTCAGACACCCCTGCAGCAATTCATCCATCTGGTTGAGCATGGTGATCTCGTGCTGTTGCCGCTCGAGCCGTCTGGTGGCACGCTCCAGCTGCTCAAGGGTCACCTGCAACTCGACTGACTTTGACTGAGCATCGTCTTCCAATTGATCCTTGACTTGCAGCAGCCTCTCCTCCCCTTGCTTGCGCGCTGTAATGTCCAGCCACATTCCTACGATATAATCCTCCTCGCCTTCGGGAGTTTTCACCAGTCGCAGAATGTCCAGAAACCATTTATACGATCCGTCAGCACTAAGCCAGCGGTATTCATATTCATGAAAGCCACGGCTGAAAACCTTCGACATCTCCTCAAAAGCCCGCGGGGCATCCTCGGGATGGATGTGGTCCGCCCAGAACGAGGTATCCGCCGTTACCTCCTCCGGCGTGTAACCGGTAAATGCTTCCATATTCTTACTTACATATGTTATTCCAAATTCATCAGTGGCCTGACTCGTATAGAAAATTATGGGAAGTGACTCCACCAGCAAAGAAAACTGCTCACCAGTCCTTCTCAGGGTCAGCGCCTGCTGGTCACGCTCCCCCCGGGTGCGCAGGGCACTTATGCCATAGGACAAATCACCCGCCAACTCACTTAAGAGTTCCACCTCTTCGCCGTCGAATGCGTCCGGTTCAGCCGCATAAATATTAAGCGCTCCGAAAGTGTCGCCATTGCTCGACAACGGCAGCGAAACAGTGGATGCAAATCCGCGCCTGGTGGCTTCGGAGCGCCATGGCGCATAGGTTTCGTCGACCAGAACATCGCGGACAACACTCGGCCCGCCGGAACGGATAGCATTTCCTACAGGGCCAGCGCCAAATTCGCTGGATTCATCCCAGGACACCTTTTCAGCCTCCAGATAGCCTTCTTCATAACCCGCTGATGCAACCGGGCGTACCAACTGCTTTTCTCCCTGTTCGGCGAAACCGACCCAGGCGAACCGGTAACCGCCCACCTCTACCAGTGCCTTGCATATTTGATACAGAAGCTCTGGCTCACCCTCGGCTCCGGTGAGAGCCTGGTGAGCGGCCATCGTTGTCCTCAGAGCTCTGTTAACAGCCTGAAGCCGCTCTTCGGCGAGCTTTTTTTCGCCCAGCTCGAGCTTGAGACGCTGGTTTAGATTGCTCAGCTCCAGGGTGCGTTCGGAAACTTTTTTCTCCAGATCACCTTTGCTGCCCAACAAAGCATCCTCGGCGAGCTTGCGTATAGTGATGTCACGGGCAATACCAAGCACACTGTCAAAGGCTCCAGCATCATCCCTGATTGGTACCAGCGACGTGCTCAGCCAGGATTCCTCACCCCCCAGAGTCGCTTTGTGCTCAACATTAAGTGGCTCGCCGTTGGCGAATACTTTTTTCAGCTCCTGGTTCTGCCCTTCGGCCATCTCCGGCGGGAATACAGCCTGAAGAGATTTGCCCACTAAGGCATCAGGCCGATTGCCCAATTTACCGGCAGCATAGCTGTTCAGATACTGAATCAGACCCTGGCGATTAGCAATGAAGATAAAATCCTGGGCCGCTTCGGCCAAAGTACGATAGCGTTCCTCGCTGTCAACAAGCGCCTGCTCCACCTGCACGCGCTCAACAATCTCAGTTTCAAGCTCGCGCCAGCGCCGCATGGCGAAAACACAAAGGGCGGCGGCCAGAATAGCCAGGGCAACGATAAGCTCGTCATATTGGAAAGGGCTGTCCTTCAGCTCAAGTGAGGCGGCCTCGAACGAGCCGTGCAGATCGAGCACGAAGCTGAGCACGAAGGCGATTGCAAAAACAATAAAGACGAAGATGAGGTCGCGCAGGACCCGGATACTCTTCTGTCGAGCCCGCTTGGAAGCGTTGGGCTCGTAGACATTGAAACTCCTGCCACGAGCCCGTACCGCCGCGCCTTTGCCGCGGATTTTTTGCCAGGCTTTTATTAACCGGTTCATCAGATCATAACTTCCCGATAGCAACAAACATTAAAACAACCACGCCCTAGGACAACCGCAGGCGGGCTCCTTCATAAGCCGGCCCGGCCAGCCTTGTATATAGCTCGAGAAGACCACTTCGAGGAGGCGGCTGCCATACCTCCAGATGTGCCATTCTTTCCTGAAGAACTTCTGCAATCGCTTCGGGTGACCTGCCCTGACCCGCTATCCCAATAATTTCCAGCTTTCCCTCTTCCAGATCCATGCTTACCAGGTCCCCGTCCTCGACGACGGATATCGGCCCTCCGGCAGCTGCTTCCGGACATACATGACCGATGCACGGTCCGCGTGTGGCCCCTGAAAAACGTCCGTCGGTTACCAGGGCGACAGTTTCATTCAATTCGCGATCGGCAGCCAGTGCCGCCGTCAGGTAAAACATTTCCGGCATTCCCGATGCCCGCGGGCCCTCGAAGCGGACAATAACCGCATCTCCGGGCTTGATGCCACCGTTTAACGCTGCCTCCAGCGCCGCTGACTGCCCGTTAAATACTTGAGCACGCCCTTCAAACCGAATCATGCCGGGAAGTACAGACGAACGCTTGCAAACAGCCCCATCGGGAGCCAGGTTCCCGAAAAGTACGGCCAGACTGCCATGCTCATCCAATGGCTCCTCAAGCGAGTGGATAACATCCCTGACAGCCAGACCATGACTCGCCAACTGTGGGGAATGTGCCTGGTAAAAACCCTTCGCATCCAACTGTTCAAGATTCTCACCCAACGTCCTGCCGGTCACGGTGGTCACATCTAGATTAAGCCGATCGCGCAGCTCCCACATGAGCCGGGGCACGCCGCCGGCATACCAGAACAAGTCCGCAGTATGCTCGCCGGAAGGGCGCAGGTTGAGAATCCAGGGAACGCTATCGTTGATTTCGCGCACCCTCTGCCAGGAGAAGGCCAGCCCTGCCTCAGCCGCCAGGGCCGGCAGATGAAGCATGGCATTGGTCGATCCCCCCGCCGCGGCATGAATGACTAAAGCATTTTCTATCGCCTGGGACGTAATGAAATCCCGGGAGGTCAGTCCCCCGGCGATCAGGGACGCCGCGGCAGCTCCGGCGGCCTTTGCCAGACGGCTCTGCTCATTCTCTGTAGTCGGACAACAGGCGGAGGTCGGCAACGCAAGGCCTAAAGCCTCCGTCAGTATTTGCATCGTGACCGCAGTGCCGAGAAAATTGCAGGCACCGGCGCCGGGGGCTGCTGTCAGACTGTGATAACGGTAATCCTCCTCAGAGATTTCGCCGCGTCTCAAACGGGCATACAGTTCGCCCATGCGGTCTACGGAAATATCACCCGGGCCGGTGTGCATAACCCCGCCGGGGAAAAAGAGTACGGGAGAATTCAACCTGGCGGCCGCAATAAGATGTGCCGGAATCGCCTTATCGCAACTGGAAACAGCTACCCAGGCATCGAAATGGCCACTCCGGTAGTGAAGCTCGGCGGCCATGGCCAACAACTCCCGCGAGGCCAGCGAGTAACTCATGGCTTCAGTCCCCTGGGCGATACCATCGCACATATCCGTGCAGGAATAGCGGCCCACTGCCAGGCCCGCTTTGCTGGCGCCTTCGCGAACATCGTTCACCAGGTCAGGGAGATGGACGCTTCCCGGATGAGAATCACCACCGGAGCTCTCAATCAACAGCCACGGTTTGGCCAGATCTTCCTTATCCCAGCCACAGCCAATCCTCAAAGGATCGACCTCCGGCCCCCAGCGCATTTCCTGGCTGTGGTGTTTCACGGGTTTCATGACCACGAGGTCGGCAGCCGAGAAGCGCACATTAGCCGATATGAAGGTGACTGGTCAGAAAAGAGAGCATGTATGAGAGTATAAACACGGCCGGCTGTATTAAACAGCCCGCTATCAGGAGCTTAATTTTAATCAGGATTATCGTACTTAAGTTTTTTAATTGTCTGAATCGGAAAAATAAAGGGGATTACAACAAACCGCCATACTGTTAAAAGATGAACGGTGATGTAAAAATGTTATGCTAGAATACGCAAATATTTCCTACCTTTCCCGGTGCTTTTCTTGTCTATAACTCAAGCTGGTTTCATATCCAATTTGTGGACTTCCTTTCCAGCGCGCAGTCGGCGGATATGTCCGCTATTCTCAATTCCGGATATTCCCTGATGAAAACCAATGCCCAAATCTGACGTAAATAAAAATCAGCAGATCAAGATAGGGGATGAATACTTCCAGGTTCTGAAGGAAGATTCCGGTCGCGTTCTGACTCAGGGCGAGCCATTCGTCATCGTCGATGTCAAGAAGGAAAAGCTGGTCGTCAAGGAAGGGGAGCTCTTCCTCTACAGTGACATTGAGGGAAACGTCTCGCGGGAGGACATATCAGGCCTGGGGCTTTATTTCCAGGATACGCGTTTTCTCAGCACTTTCGACATGAAGCTGTTCGGCTCCAGTCCGGTGTTGCTCTCATCAACCGCCGATCGCGGTTTCATGAGCCAGATCGAGCTCACCAATGCTGACTTTATGTGCGCCGATGGCACGGTAGTGCCTCAGGAAACCATCAATATCCGGCGCATACGTGTAGTCAATGGAAAACTCTACGAACTTATCCGCATTAAAAACTACAATCATTTTCCGGTGGATATCTCCCTGGAATTCGATTTTGACTCTGATTTTGCCGACATGTTCGAGGTCCGCGGCACCAAGCGCACAAAATATGGCACCCGCCTGGCTCCCAAGGTTTCCGAGAACTCTATTCTACTAGCCTATCATGGCCTTGACGCAATCCTGCGCAAGACCGATATACGCCTGGAAACGCCACCTACCGCTATAGAGGGCACTAAGGCCATCTTTCGCTTCCAGCTGAAGCCGCGGGAACGACGAGTAGTAAAGTACAGCATCGAGCCTATCCTGCCTACAACCAGGCCACCGGAGGCCACCGACTTCAACAAGGCGATCGGCGATGTCAGAAAAAGCTATGAGTCATGGTTCAAGGGAAGCAGCCAGATTGAAACCGACAACGAACTTTTTACAGCCGTATTGCGCAGCAGCCAGCGTGATATAAGGATGCTGGAAACGGAAACCGGCATGGGTTATTTCCTAAGCGCTGGCGTGCCCTGGTTCGTAACCCCTTTCGGCCGCGACACTATCATCACCTGCCTTCAGATAATGATGCTGGACGCGCACCCGGCGACGGCTACGGCGAAGGTCTTCACCCAGCTGCAGGGCAAAGTCGTTGACCCCTGGCGCGATGAAGAACCGGGCAAGATATTTCACGAGGTCAGAAGAGGAGAGCTGGCCAATATCCGGGCAATACCACATACGCCCTACTTCGGCAGCGCCGACTCCACGCCTCTTTACCTGATTATGCTCTCGGACATCATCAAGTGGACCGGCAACCTCGAATTAGCCCGGGGCATGGTCGAGCCAATCAACAAGTCGCTTGACTGGATAGATGAATACGGCGACTTCGATGGTGACGGTTTCGTGGAATATGAAACCAAGTCCAAGCGGGGACTGGTCAACCAGGGATGGAAGGATTCCGGAAACTCAGTTGTTCATACCGACGGCAGCCTGGCGGACACGCCAATCGCCCTCTCCGAGGTCCAGGCATATGTATATTATGCCAAGCGCCGCATGAGTGAGCTTTTTGCGCTGCTGGGCGACCACGAACGGGCCGAGGAGTTGTCCAAGCAGGCGGAGCTGCTCAAAAAACGGTTCAACGAGGCTTTTTGGATGCCACGCGAAGGCTTCTTTGCCATGGCGCTCGACCATGACAAGAAGCCCGTCAAGACCATTACCTCCAACCCGGCTCACGGCCTTTGGGCGCGCATTATTGACGAAGACAAGGCCCCCCAGGTGGCAGAGCGCCTGATGCAGCCGGATATGTTCTCCGGCTGGGGCATCCGAACCATGAGCAAGTCTTCCATAAATTACAACCCCATGAGCTATCACAACGGCAGCGTCTGGCCGCACGATAACGCCATTATTATCCGGGGTCTGAAGAAATACGGTTTTAACCAGGAAGCAGCGAGAGTAGCTACCGGGCTGTTCGATGCCGCGCTGCACTACGATTACTATCGATTGCCGGAACTTTTTTGTGGCTTTACCAAACGCTCTATTAGCCGACCGGTTAATTATCCGGTTGCCTGTAGCCCTCAGGCCTGGGCCGCCGGCAGCATTTTCATGATCCTGCAGGCACTGCTTGGCATAGAGGCCGACGCGCCAACGAACACTCTCTACGTCAACAGCCCGGTGCTTCCAAGATGGCTTAACGAAGTGGATGTAAAAAGTTTGCGGGTAGGTAAAGCGGCGATTTCGCTAAAATTCCGCCGGGACGGTGACGTTACCTCCTTCGTAGTCACGGAAAAGGTGGGTACGGTCAGAACTATCGTCACCGAGTAGACTGAATAGAACAGATATTGCTCCCGGAGCTACCCCGACAAACCCACTTCACCGTACTTCAGTCACGATACCTCAGCTCTTGTCTATAAGAATCGCCCGCGCGGGAGCTCCGTCTCCACCCCTGATCTTAAGCGGCAGGCAGACAAGTTCATAATCCCCTGCTTCCACCAGTCCAAGATCTATCCCCTCGAGGACAACTACTCCCGCGCCCAGCAAGGAATGATGAACGTGATAATCCTCGGATTTGAATTGCTCGATGGAAAGGTAATCGATACCCAGGAGAACGATCCCCAGATTGACCAGATAATCTGCCGCCGGTCCTGAAAGAGATACATAATCCTCGCTGAAATCCGCTGAAGACCATAGACCTGAGTTCGAAGTTTTCAGCAGTAGACGGGTGACACCCTCCAGTCCGCTACTTTCCAACTGTTCGCGATCTATGGAAGACTCGACCCCGGTCAGATCGAGCACCCGCACCGGACCGACCAAAGCTTCCAGGGACAACCGGTCCACTGTTTTCCCGCCATCAACAAAATGATGCGGCGCATCAATATGGGTGCCTGAATGCGACCCCAGTTTCAGAAGCGACAGGTTGGCAATGGCGCCGTCAGAAATTTGCCTGGCCGGTTTAATTTCCGCTCCCGGGTCTCCCGGATAAAATGGCATTCCTGTATAAATCGGAACTGATATGTCGATTATCTTTTCCAGATCAGGCCCCTTCCGTCAGAACCGTATCCATTATCTGATCGCCGTCTATTGCAGCGCTTCCAGTAACTCGTGCTCGCGTTCTACCGAAGTAACGGCCAGCAGCTCGTCATCAGCCTCGAGACGCGTTTCACCTCCCGGAACTATTACCTCGCCACCACGCATGACCACAACGATTACCACGCCCTGTGGCAGTTCCAGCTCGCTAACCAGACTGCCCGCTGCTTTCGATGACTGCGTCAGCTTGATCTCAGCTAACGCGACCGCGCCACCCTTCAGCTTGAGCAGGGTCACCAGGTCGCCCAACGAC
>JAENWV010000156.1 GCA_016650015.1 Thermoleophilia bacterium
CGTTGCTTTTATCAATGCGGCTCTAGCATCGGCATTATGACCGATTCGTTGCTGGGCGCCTGCCAACACGAAGTATGCATTAACCGATAGCGGATTGTAACTTATCGCTGATTCCGCGGTGTGCAAAGCCTCCACCTGGTAGCCCAGCTCGGCCTGTTCCAGCGACATCTTTACAAGATGACTGCCATACCACGGTATGACCGCTGCCAAAATGGCGCAAATAGACACCAAAATAGAAACATAAAAAACGATTTGACCGGAAATATCTTTTATTTTCAATTATTTACCTACCTCTGGGCGTTTTTAACCCGAATTAACAATACCTTCGACTTCAATCGAGTTCAATCATATTTTAGATATTCCAATCATATTAGTATGCTTACACAAGGAATAAGTAGGAGTATTTTTTTGTTTATTGGGAAGGATATTCCAGCTTTCTGTAGAAATATATGCCGATGTTGGATATAGTCGATTATTTTTGCTAAAGGAATAGACTATGATGTCCGTTTAGTTATATACTTATAAATTGAAGTTTACCAAAAATGCTATTTATTAATGAAGGGGGTGATTACATGAAGATTACTTTACTTGTTGTTCTTTGCCTGGTAGTAATGATGGCTTTGGCGGGGACGGCGTTCGCCGCCTGGCCGACAGGAGCTCAGAGTGATCAATACGTCGCTGTGAATACTGCAATGACTGGCGCAGTAGCTGGAGTTGGTATTTCGCCGGAAACCTTCATCGGCATTTATAACGGGGCTATTGCCGGGGATGTGTCCGGATATACGGACACACAGCTTGCTGCTGCTTGTACGGTGTTAGGTCAGCTGTCGGCATATCAGGGTGTACTTGCAGACTACAACACTGTTTACAACTACCTGGGCTGTAGTACGCTGGTTCAGACGGCAGGGCCGACTCGAGGGGCTCTACCCAGTACTGGTATCGCCATTGCACTGTTGATCGGTTCCGGTATTGTCGGGATCGGTGGCGCTTCGCAGCTTTTGAAGCGGAGTCGCTGATCAATCGCAGTTAACACGCCAGCGGTAAAGGCGTGAGATGGAAAATAATAGGGGCCCGGTGTAAACCGGGCCCCTATTATTTATTTCACAGGAAGGGCCTTTCGGCCCTTCTTCACGTTCGATCAATTATTGCTTAACGAGAATTCAGGTGGCAACTCTTCCCATTCCACGACTCCTCGTATTAGTCGTATTCTGGTTCTCATTACTGGAGCCCTGGCTTTGCGCCACAGCGTCCTGGCATGCCTTCTGCCTCTCTTCCGGGCTGAGGTTCTGCATGGCTTCGTGCCTCGCCTGCATGTCCTCACCATTCATCATCGAACCATTGCCCATGGCTCCCATACCGGATCCCATTGCTTGGCCCGTCGTAGGGCAAACGCCGCTTCCATCACCAGTCGCTTCCGGAGGTGTCGGATTCGTAGCGCCTGGCGTAGCCGGCGTCTGCATCATCCTGTGAGAATATCCCGTTGTTCCGTCCTGCGCCAGTACTACCGTAGCGCCGACGAGCAGTATCGCGATTGCGAGAACAGCTATCAGTGTGATTCTTCGCATCATCTTCACCTCCTTCGTGATTGCCTTTCCTGGACATTATGCCCGGGTAAGGTGAAGGAAGGATGAAACGTTTGTTAAGAGAGTATTAAGCTGCCGCGGGTAATCTCAGAAAAAAACTTGTTCCCCGGCCGGGCTCACTTTCCACCTCGATGCTGCCCGCCAGCGCCTGAACGTAATGTTTGGCGATCGTCAATCCAATGCCGGTGCCACCGCGATCTCGGGAACGGGACTTATCCGCGCGGTAGAATCTCTCGAATATGTGGGGAAGATCCTCGGCTGAGATGCCATGACCCGTATCTGTAATGGTTATCATGACCCTGTCGACGTCTCTGGTCGCCTTCAGGTATACGCTACCGCCGGCATCCGTATAACTGAGCCCATTGTTCAGCAAGTTCACGAGTATCTGCTCCAGCTTGTCTTCATCGGCCATCAAGGCCGGAATCTCTGCTTCTACATCAAGCTTAAGCTCAACTCCCTTCTCCCGGAACTGGGGCTGTAGCTTGTTTACGACGCGGTTTACCAGGTCGGCCGTCTCAAGTCTGATAATGTCCAGCTCCTCCTGGCCGGCTTCAGCCCGTGACAGCCGCTGCAAATCATCCACGAGACGGGTTAACCTGGCAGCTTCACGGTGAACGAGGTTGTAGGTCTCCGGACTAGCAGGCACAACACCATCCACCAGCCCTTCCATGTAACCGGAAATGCTGGTAAGAGGGGTCCTCAGCTCATGCGCAATATTGGCCATGAGTTCACGCCTCAACCGCTGTGCTTCACCCAGGCTGCCGGCCATACGGTTGAAACTCTCAGCCAGGCTGCCAATCTCATCTTTTGATTTGACATTGACCCGTTGGCTGTAATCGCCTTCGGCAATATGGCCGGTCACTTGGGCCAACTCGTGGATGGGTCTGGTAATGCGGCGCGATATTACCAGGCTGAGAACTACGGCGACCGCCACTGCCGCGGCGCCGCCCCAGATAAGCGAGTCGTTAAGCGCTTCCCGAAAAGCCTCGTTCAGCGCGGCGGTCATATTTCTTGACATCATTGCCCCCATGCTTCCTTCCTCCACACTGTGCATGTGTGATCCGTAAAGACTGATGGTCAACTGTCTGGTGACCGCTATCACGACTCCCAGGCAGACTGCAGCCACGGTTAAATAGGTAAGAAGCAGTTTCCATTTAATCTGTAGCATCGATTTCATTTTTCACCCGTTTCCAGTTTATAACCAACACCGCGAACCGTCTGGATATATTCCGGCCGGGCGGGATCATCTTCGATCTTTTTTCGCAGCTTGGCTACATGGACGTCGACTACCCGCGGGTCACCGTAATAATTATCGCCCCATACCTGTTCAAGCAGCTTCTCCCGGGTGAAAACCATTCCCGGCCGGGCGGCCAGGTGGCTGAGAATCTCGAACTCGCGCACTGTCAGGTCCATTTGGCGACCGTCTATCGTCACCGAGTGGCGGTTCTCATCGATCTCTATTAAACCCGCGCGCAGGAAAGACTTGCCCTGTCCTGATATGGAACTTTGTCCCCGGCGCAGTATTGCTTTCACCCGTGCTACAAGCTCCCTGGGACTGAACGGCTTGGTCAGGTAATCATCAGCACCCAAACCCAGGCCCAATAGCTTGTCGCCCTCTTCAGTGCGAGCTGTGAGCATTAAAATGTACGGATCACTTTCGGAGCGCAGGATGCGGCAGACTTCTAGCCCATCGACTTCCGGGATCATCAAATCCAGAACAACCAGATCCGGTTTTTCAGTACGCGCCAGTTTGAGAGCCGCCGCACCGTCGGCCGCTTCGATAACCTGAAAGCCCTCACGATCCAGATAGGATGCGACCAGCTTCCTGACGCTCCGTTCGTCATCAACGACCAGGATCTTCCTGCCAGCATTCATTGAGTTTGCACGGATTTCATTTTACGCCGGTGATCAGCGTAGCGATGCAGCCGGCTCTAAAAGGAAGGAGATAGCATCTACAAAATGGGGGATGTCTTCTTCGGCGCGCGCGGTCACCAGGTTATGGTCTACTACCACTCCCTGGCTTAGAAATAAGGCGCCGGCTTCCTCAAGCACATCCTTGATGTCAATTTCTCCGGTTACCCTCATGCCCGAAAGAAGTCCTCCCGCAGCCAAAACAGCAACCGCGTTGCTTACGGTGCCGATGGGTTTTTTCAAGGAATGCATTTCGATCAGCAGAGTAAGTACGCGTTCATCTGATGTGAGTCTGGCAATAGGGTCGCTGCCCGCAATAATAATCGCATCCAGCGATGCGGCAGCAACGGTCTTAAGTACTACGTCAGGTTTTAACAGGGATCCCTGGCGGCCGGCGACAGCTACAGCCTCTGTTTCACCAACGCCTATAACGA
>JAENWV010000093.1 GCA_016650015.1 Thermoleophilia bacterium
ACACCGGACGGCGTCCAGATCCTGGATCTGGACAAACAGCCTCAGGACCGGGAGGTCACCCGGGTCAGCTGGGATGCCGACGCCGCCGAGAAAGGCGGCTACGAGACTTTCATGCGCAAGGAGATTTACGAACAGCCGGATTCGCTGACAGATACCCTGGCCGGTCGACTTCCGGCCGGTGGTGGCATCGTCCTCGAGGAGCTGGCCATCCCGGACGAGGAGCTGGCGAAGATCGACAAGATTTATATCGTCGCCTGCGGCACCTCTTACCATGCTGGACTGGTCGGCCGTTATGTGCTGGAGAACTGGGCGCGGGTAGCGGTGGAGCTGGACGTGGCGTCCGAGTTCCGCTACCGGGATCCGGTGCTGTCACCGACGACGCTGGTGGTCGGCATTTCCCAGTCAGGCGAGACCGCCGACACACTGGCGGCCATGAGGCAGGCACGCAGCCAGGGAGCCCGGGTGTTGGCGATCACCAACATCATGGGCAGCCAGGCGACCCGCGACGCCGACGGCATCCTCTATACCCGGGCCGGGCTGGAGATTGGCGTCGCCGCCACCAAAACCCACGTGGCGCAGATTGCCGCCATACAGCTGCTCGCCCTTTACCTGGCACAGATCAAGCAGACCATGGGCTCCAAAGAGATCAACGAAGTCGCCGCGGAACTCAAGTCCATTCCTGATCTCATGCGCAATTACCTGAAAAACGAATCATCCGCGCACGAGATCGCCAAGCGCTACTACCAGCAGCCCTTTTTCCTCTACCTGGGCCGCGGCGTCGGCCTGCCGGTCTGCCTCGAAGGCGCATTGAAGCTCAAGGAAATTTCCTACATCCCCACCGAGGCGTATGCCGCCGGCGAAATGAAGCATGGACCCATCGCCCTGCTGGACAAGGGCTCACCGGTGGTAGTGGTGGCCAACGACGGCCATGTCTACGAAAAGGTCGTTTCCAACATCGAGGAAGTACGTGCCCGGCGGGCTTCGGTAATCGCCGTGGCGACCGAAGGCAACGAACGGATAAACTCGCTCAGCGATGATGTCATGTACATTCCCAGGACCTCGGAGATGCTGTCGCCGCTGTTATCGGTGGTGCCGCTGCAGCTACTGGCTTATTACATCGCCCAGCTCAAGGGCTGCAACGTGGACCAGCCTCGCAACCTGGCCAAAACGGTAACCGTCGAGTAGTTACTTGTTGATTGGCATCGACATAATCGAGAACGAGCGCTTCGCGCAGGCCCTCGAAAGACGGCCGCTACTGGCGGAGCGTGTTTTTACCGCGTCCGAACGGGAATACTGTCTTTCAAGACCAAACCCGGCGCAGCATTTCGCGGCGCGGTTCGCCGCCAAGGAGGCGGTCGGCAAGGCACTGGGCACGGGAGTCCGCTCCTGGCGCGAGATCGAGATCGGCTCGGGCGGCAAGCCCGGCGTCTGCATGACCGGCGCCACCCGGAATGCGGCAAACGAGTTGGGCGCCGATGAGCTTGCTCTTTCCATCAGCCACTGCGGCGCGATTTCGGTCGCTGTGGCGGTAGCGCGCAGGCTGTATCCCTGACCGACAAGCATCGAACCCGGGCGCCGGCAAGCCGGTTTGATTCAGTCCAGCGCCATTAAATATCGAACACGGGGAGGATCATGGCTGAGCAACGAGATTCCGGTCATCACGATTCCGAAACCATTTACGGGCTACCGGTCTATACCGCCGGCCAGATGCGCCGCACCGATGCCGCGGCCATCAAGGGCGCCGGCATCCCCGGCGTCGTCCTGATGGAGCGGGCCGGCATGGCCGTCGCCGAACACCTGCTCGAGCATTATTGCGAACACCACTGTTTCGTGGTGTTGGCGGGCAAGGGCAATAACGGCGGCGATGGTTTCGTCATTGCCCGACATCTATGGCAGTCCGGAGCCGGCGTGCGGGTCTTCGCCACCGCTGCCGCGAAAGAGTACAAAGGCGAGGCGCTGGTCAACCTGAAGATCCTGGGGAAACTGGGCATCGAGGTCGATCATTCTCCCTCGGCCGCCGTGCTGACCCGGGCGCTCTCCACCGATTGCATTCTCATCGACGCCATCTTCGGTACCGGCTTTTCCGGGGAACCCCGGGGTAAAGAAGCCGAGTTCATCGCAACCGCCGCCAGGGCGGCCGCCGGCAGTGGCGCTCCCGTTCTGGCTGTCGATATCGCCTCCGGCGTGGACGCCTCCACCGGCGAGGCTGGCGCCAGGAGCCTTGCCGCCGACGCCACCGTCACCTTCCACGCTCCCAAGGTCGGCCATTTCGTGGCGCCGGGAAGCTTTTTGACCGGCGACCTCATCCTCGCCGACATCGGCATCCCCCAGGAACTCTCCGCCGACGCGGACCATTTCCTCGCGGACGGCGGCGAAACAGCTTTGCTGGTGCCACCCAAGATGGATTACGACAACAAGTTCAGCGTCGGCCGCGTGCTGGTTGCCGGAGGCTCCACCGGGCTTACCGGCGCCGCCTGCCTGGCCTCGGAAGCGGCCCTTCGCACCGGCGCCGGCGTGGTCACGGCGGCTGTACCCTCCAGCCTCAACCCGATATTCGAACAGAAGCTGCTCGAAGTGATGACGCTTCCCCTGGCCGACACCGGTTCAGGCCACCTGGCGGAAAAGGCGCTGGAGCGGCTGCTTGCCGCCGCTGACGGATTTGACTGCGTCGCACTGGGACCCGGCCTCGGCCGCGATCACGAAAGTGTCGCGCTGGTTGAAAAATTCATCGCCAGGTCAACCCTGCCGATTGTCCTGGACGCCGACGGCCTCTTCGCCATGTCCGGCAAACTTTCCGCCCTGAGGCGCCGCCAGTCACCAACTATTCTCACTCCCCACGCGGGCGAGCTCGCCCGTTTGCTTGAAGTGGATTCCGCGGAAGTGAAAGCCCACCGCCTGGCCATGGCAAAGATGGCGGCGAAAAAGTCGGGCGCCATCGTCGTGCTCAAAGGGTCCTCCACGATCATCACCAACGGCCGGGAGACTGTTCTGAACCCCTCCGGTAATCCAGGGCTGGCCACGGCGGGCGCCGGCGATGTGCTCACCGGCATCATCGCCACCCTGCTGGCCAAGGGACTGCGAGCTTTCGACGCCGCCGCGGCCGGCGCGTTCATCCACGGGCTGTCCGCCGACCTGGCCACCGAAAAGACCGGCGAAGACAACCTCATTGCTTCAGACCTGATAAACTATCTGCCGCTGGCATTGGCCAGCCTGCAGGAAGAAGATTAACAGGCCCCGAAAGGAGGGACCGCTTTGAACGATCTGACCGCTGCCGACATCATGAGGTCCCCGGTATTTACCGTGAAGGAAGACGACTCGGTTCAGGAACTGGCCGCGCTGCTGGCAAAGAAAAAGATCAGCGGCGCACCCGTGCTCAACAACCAGAATCGTGTGGTGGGTATCGTCTCCGAGGGCGACCTGGTTTCCCAGGACGCCGACATCCATTTTCCCCATTACATCGAGCTGCTGGGCAACATCATCTACCTGGAAAGCATCAAGAAGTATGAGGAGAGGCTGGAAAAAGCCGCCGCCTCTTCGGTGAAGGAAATCATGACTACCGAGGTGATCACGGTGCAAAAAGAGGCGCCGCTCCACGAAATCGCCACCCTCCTGACCGACAGGAAGGTGAACCGGTTGCCGGTGCTGGATGGCGATATTCTCGTCGGGATCATCACCCGCGCCGACGTGGTGCGGGCTATGGCCAAAGGCTGATCCTTGTCCCGCGCGCTGGCAACAGTCGATCTCGAATGCGTGCGGCACAATGTGGGGGCGCTCCGCCAGCGTCTGAGGCGCGGCTGCAACCTGATGGCGGTGGTCAAGGCCAATGGTTACGGTCATGGCGAAGAGCCGGTAGCCCGGGCCAGTCTGGAAGCGGGCGCGACAATGCTGGGAGTCGCCACCGTCGGCGAAGCCGCACGGCTCCGGGAGGCGGGCTTCGCCTGTCCGGTGATCGTGCTGGGCCCACTGGCCGGCGACGAGATCGGCGAGGCCATCGCCGCCAGGGCTGAAGTGCTCATCTGGACCCTTCCCTTCCTCAGAACCCTGATGAAAGCCGCCCACGGGAAGAACGCGCAGCTGCGTTGCCACATCAAGGTGGATACCGGCATGCGGCGGCTGGGGCTTTACCCTCGCCAGCTGGTGGAATTCCTCGACCTGGTCGAGCCGGCCCCCGAACTGGAGCTTGCCGGAGTGATGACCCACTTCGCCACCGCCGACGAGGAAGATGACGATTTCTTCCGCTTCCAGCTCCATAGTTTTGAGGACGTGGCGCAAACGGTTCTCACCACCGGCTATACACCTATCTTCCACGCCGCCAACAGCGCTGCTACTATTCGCTTTCCTGAGTCACATTTCAACCTGGTGCGTTGTGGCATCGCCATCTACGGCCTTTCACCCTTCCAGACCGATGCCGCCGCCGATGGGCTGAAGCCGGCACTCTCCCTGACTTCCTACCTGGCTGACATCAAGGAGCTCGCCGAGGGCGACAGTGTCGGCTACGGCTGCACCTGGACGGCTCCCCGGCGCACCACTATCGGCATCATCCCCATCGGTTACGGTGACGGTTTCAGCCGGCGCCTCTCCAACCGGGGCCGCGTGCTGGCCGGCGGCCGCTCGTATCCCATCGTCGGCCGGGTTTCCATGGACCAGATCACCGTCGACCTGGGCCCCGCTCACAATCTGCGCGGCGGCGAAGAGGTCGTGCTGATCGGCAGGCAGGGCGACGAGTCCATCACCGTCGAGGAGATGGCGGGCCTGCTTGACACCATCAACTACGAAGTCACCTGCAACTTATCCCCCCGGGTGGAAAGAAGGTACAGGGGATAGAGATCGACCTGGTAACACCGGCGCTCACCACCGTCATCGATTTTCTGGCGGCTGCCGGCCAGAACGCCTGGCTGGCGGGCGGTACGGTGCGCGATCTGATGCTGGGCCGGGATCCCTACGACATCGACCTGGTGACGCCAGGACCTCCGGAACCTTTGGCCAGGAAGTTCGCTGATTCGATCGGCGGTCGCTTTTTCATAATGTCCGGGGAATTCATGACCTGCCGCGCCATCAGCGCCGACGGCCTTGTCAACTACGATTTCGCCGCCCTGCGTGGCGGGCACATAATCGAAGACCTGGGGGAGCGGGACTTCACCGTGAACGCCATGGCGGTGGAACTCCCCGGAGGGAAAAAGGTCATCGACCCCTTCGGTGGCGGCGCCCACCTGGCCGGTCGGGAGATGGTGCCGGTAAATGATTCCATCTTTGACAACGATCCGCTACGCCTGCTCCGTGCCCCCCGACTGGAAAAGACCCACAAGCTGGTGATCGGTCCGTCCCTGGCACGGCTGATCTCTGCCAGAGCAACGCTGGCTTCCAGCCCCGCTGCGGAGCGCATCTTCCTGGAGCTCTCGCGGATACTGGCAGCGCCGGGAGTTTCGGCATCCGTGGCGCGTCTGGATGAGCTCGGCCTGCTGGAAGTCCTCCTGCCCGAACTATCCGCACTCAAGGGCGTTACCCAGAACGAATACCACCACCTGGATGTCTTCAATCATGTGCTGGCTTCCGTTGAGGCGCTCGAAAACGAGCTCGACAATCCAGAGTCTTTCTTCCCCGGCCGCGGTCAGGCGATCGGTAAACGGATCAATCGGGGAATCGCCGGTGACGCTGATTGCCGTCTGGCCCTCATCCTCGCCGCCCTTTTCCACGACATCGCCAAACCTCACTGCCGCTTCATCGACGAAGACGGGCAGGTGCGCTTTTTCGAGCACGACCGTCTCGGCGCCGATCTAGCCGATGATATCCTGACCCGCTTCAAGGTCAGCAACGAAACCAAAAAGACCGTAACGCACCTGGTGCGCCGACACCTGCGTTTCGAGGGTCTGCTGCAGGAAAATATTCCCAGCGACCGGGCCTGCCTTCGCTACCTCAAAGCCACTGAGCCCTGGTCCATCGAAGCCATTCTGCTCTCGGTTTCCGACCGGCTGGCGGTGCGCGGCGCAAGAGTCAGCGAGAAGGATATCGATCACCACCTGGGCCTCGCCCGCAGCCTGATGGAGCAGGCTTTCACCCGGGAAGAAACCCGGCCGCTGCCGGCGCTGGTCTCCGGTGATGAGCTCATGCGGGACCTGGGAATCGGGCCCGGTCCCACGGTCGGCGAACTATTGGACCAGATTCAGAATGAGCAGGAGCTCGGCAATATCGTAAGTCGCGAGCAGGCCCTGACCCTGGCGCGTAAACTGGCATCATGGAACAGCGAAAACAGCTCCCGCCCGGCCGGCGGCGGCTAGAATAATCTCCGATGAGCCCTGATTCCGGGAGCAATGCAAACGACTCGCGCCAGGCGCGCGACCTCTTCCATATCAGGATCCTTCCCGCCGGCAGAAATGACAAGGTGGTTGAAGTCTCTGACCTGGACGGAAATGTGCTCAAATACCTCCACAT
>JAENWV010000162.1 GCA_016650015.1 Thermoleophilia bacterium
GGCGATGGATACGTCTTTTATTCAGGGACCGCCAGTTCATACCCATTATCAAACAAAGTGAGTTTTTATAATACAAGTTCATTTTATTTATGTCAATATAAATATCTTTGTCAATTAATATACTACCAAGATACTCAGAATAGATTACTAAGAAACAATGCATGCCATCTGTTACTCACTGATTGTATTCTGGAGTTGGAGTTGGAGTTGACCCGTTTTCGTCGACACTCAGAGGTGGTACAAAATAGATTTGTTTCTACGAAAGGAGATTTGAAAACTGCAAACATTTTGCCAACCAAATCCTGGGAACTATCGAGTACGGGAAGGTACTAAAAGGTAAACAGGGCAGCTGAAAGCCGCACTAGAAGGGACAATCGGGGATTAGAAGATACGGCTGGCGCTAAACTCAAAATCCGGTGGGGGTCACCCCCCGTGTGGGTTCGATTCCCACCTTCGGCACCAGGATTTACCTGAAAAAAGCTTGGTTATTTGATTCGCTCTCATAGATAGGATTTAAGCTAAAACTGGAATTGCAAACCATTCCATCCCCGTCCATTCAAAGCGCCCTCACGGATCACTCGGAGGACTGACGCCAGCTCAGTTTGAGCAGTTACATTGGCAAAACAGCAGAAGTGTTATAAAAAGGGAATGTCCAGTCTAAACTTAGGACTGGTATCAAGATCTTGGGCTGGTCACTGTGCCTCCATCATTGAATGGAAGAATGTGGGTAGCAACCACGGTATCGACGCGGTCGCAAGACCACTATTAGGGGTAATTCAGGCGCCGTAGTCCATCTGGATGTAGTGGCAGGGACAGGTCATGGCGCAGATGGAGCAGCCGCTGCATTTGGCGTAATCGGTGAACATGTTGAAGCCGATTGGCCGCGTCATATCCTTGCTGATTGCCTCCCAGGGACAATAGATGCGGCAACGGTCGCAGACGAAGCAGCGGCCGCAGCTCATGCAGCGGTGGGTCTCGTTCACAGCCTCTTCCAGAGTCAGAGGCAGGTTGACCTCCCTGAAGTCACCGGTCCGGCCTTCCACCAATTCGACGGCGTGGTCGTTACGAGGTTCAATCCGGTAGTAATCGAGCCTCATTTCCGAGGCGTCGATGGGGGCGGGTATGAAAGGCTTTCGGGATTCCCGGCCCTGCAGGAAATCATCGATCGCCCCGGCGGCCTTGCGTCCCTGTCCGATGGCGGCGGTGGCAAAACCGGGAGACAGCATGTCGCCGCCGGCGAAAACACCTGGGGTGGAAGTCTCAAAAACAGGCGAAGTCCGCACCCAGCCGGCTTGGTCGGCGAGGCCTTCGATGCCTGACAGGTCGGATCTTTGGCCAATAGCAGCGATTACCGTGTCCGCGGGCACGGAGAACCCGGAGCCCTCGACGGGAACGGGGCGGTGGCGTCCGGACCCATCCGGCAGGCCCGGCTCGGTCCTGATGAAATTAACCGCGAGCGCAGGCTGATCGGCACCGGTCGCGGTGATCTCCAGCGGCGCCGCCTGAAATTCGAACTTGATCCCCTCCTTTTCGGCTTCCAAGGTTTCGCTTGGAATAGCCGGCATTTCAAACCTGGTGCGGCGGTAAGCGACGGTTACCTGCGCCCCCAGCCTCAAGGCTACGCGGGCGGCGTCAATGGCTCCGTTGCCGCCTCCGATTACCAGGACCTTGCGGCCGGCGTCATGCAGCTCCCCACTATTTGCCCGGCTAAGAAATTCCTGCGCGGGCAAGACGCCCGGCAGATCGTCTCCTTGGACTTCCAGGCTGATCCCTTTGTGGGCACCGACCGCGACATAGACGGCGCCGTATTCGCCGCGCAGCTCTTCCAGGGTAAAATCGACACCGATCCTGACGCCGTGCCTGATCTCCACCCCCAGCGCGGTGATGTTGTGGATTTCAGCGTCGAGCACCTCGCGCGGCAGCCGGTAGCTGGGAATGCCGGCCCGCAGCATGCCGCCGGATTCCCCAGCCGCCTCAAAAACAGTAGTCTTGTAGCCCCGCCTGGCCAACTGGTAGGCGCACGATAGCCCCGAAGGACCGGCGCCGACGATGGCAACCGGCCGCGGCTGGTTTTCGTCTGTCAGCCGGCGCAGCTCGAGCCCGCGCTCGAGGCCGTGATCGCCAATGAAACGCTCAAGGTTATGTATGGCCACCGACCAGTCCCGGCGACGGCGATTGCAGGCGTCCTCGCAGGGATGCGGACAGATACGCCCGATGACGGCCGGGAAAGGATTTTTATCGGTGATGATGTGCCAGCCTTCGTCGAAGGATTCCTCGAGAGAGCGGCCAAAAAGCTCCGACTGGGCGACCTGAGTGAGGTGACCGCGGATATCCTCACTGCTGGGGCAGGCGTTCTTGCAGGGCGGCAGCCGCCGGACATAAACGGGGCAACGGCCGCTGTCGAAGGGAGGCAGTGTACGCTCTTCTAAAGGAAGTATCTTATTGCCGCTCATTGGTTGCAGCCGCTCGTCCGATGCTTTCTGGCCTACCGCCGCGCCTGCGCGGAAATATTGAAGGAGGTGCGGGCGAAGCGGTAACTGTCAATGTGATATTTGGTGAACTCGAAACCGGTAGCCTCGAAGAAGTGTTTCCAGCCCACGCGCTCGATCCATTCACCCACGCGTTCGTACTGGCGGGCGCTTTCCTTGTAGGCGTCGACGATCTTGCGAACGGCATCGCTCACCTCGGGCCAGCGGGGCGGGTTATTGGGCAGACCAAAAGTTGCCAGTTTCATGAAGGCGGGCCCGCTACGGGTGTTGGCTGATTTGCCGCCCACCCAGATGGCCAGGGTGTCGGTATCGGCATCCCGAATCTCCAGGCCCGCGCACTGGCCGTGGCAGGCGCCGCAATACATGCACTTCTCCTCCACTACTTCCACAGTATCCTTGCCATCTTTTCGCGCCGGCCGGATTGCGGCCACGGGACAGATGCCGACGACCTTGGGCAGTTCGCAGGAGGCAATCCTTTGATGATCGAGCTTCGGCGGATGATGATGCTGCAGGATAACGGCGATGTCGCCATGCGCACCGCAATTGATCTGACAACAGGAAGATGATATTTTTAGTCGTTGGGGCAAATCATCACTGATAAATTCCTCGTAGAGCACGTCCATGATCGACTTGACCGCTCCTGAAGCGTCGGTCCCCGGCAGGTTGCAGTGCAGCCATCCCTGCGTATGCAGGATGTTGGAGATGGAACGGCCGGTGCCTCCCACGGGCAGGCCGAGGATTGATTCGATCTCTTTGATGAGCGGGTCGACGTCCTCTTCCTTCGTGAGCAGGAATTCAATATTGTTGCGGGTGGTGAACCGTAGATGGCCCTCGCAATAGCGGTCGGCCACGTCGCAGATCCGTCTCACTGCATGAACGCTGAGCATGCGGGGTGAGCCCGCCCTGACGGTAAACAGCTCCTCGCCGTCTTCGGATATGTGTTTGTACACGCCCGGCTTGATGTTCTCGTGATCCAACCAGCGGCCGTAGTTGCGCGCCATGGCGGGATGGAGATATTTGCGGAAATCGGGGGCGCCGTTGTCGCGGGGAGCCTGCTGGTTGGCCGTCATTTTTATAACTCCCCCTCCGCGCCGCTGTCTTCCAGACCGCTCTCTTTGGAAGTGCTTGTTTCCGGACCGATGACCTCCCGGTCGACCACGTTTGGCTTCTTTTGCGGCTCGCCGTACATGCGGGGCGTGGAGTATTTCTCGAA
>JAENWV010000242.1 GCA_016650015.1 Thermoleophilia bacterium
AGCTTATGAGCCTGGGACGGCGTGACGTCTTCCTTGATGAACAGTTTGAGGCCGTCGGCGAAGGGCTGCAAGAGCCCCTGGGGCCCGACCCGGTTGGGGCCTAGACGGTCGCACATGAAACCCCAGACCCGGCGCATGAGGAAGGGGAAGACCACGGCGCTGCCAGCGATAATCGCCAGGGCGAGCATGAAGCCCGGCAGGAAGCTCGATAGAAAATCAATCAAGCTGTTCAACGGTCGACACCTCCCATGAGCAGGTCGAGGCTGCCGACGATGGCCACCAGGTCGGCGATCTTGTTGCCGGCCGTCAGCTTGGGAATCATCGAGATGGCCGAGAAGGTGGGGTCGCGCAGCTTCAGCCGCCAGGGCCGAAGGCCGCCGTTGGAAACCAGGTAGACGCCGTATTCGCCCCGGGGGCTCTCCACGGCCCGGTAGATGTCGCCGGCGGGGGGCCTGAGCATCGGTGGCAGTTTCAGGTTCACCGGACCACCGCAGAGGGCGTCCAGCGCCTGCTCCACTATCTTCACCGACTCGCGCATCTCCTCGATGCGGCACTTGTAGCGGTCGAAACAGTCGCCGTGTTGTCCCAGCGGCACCTTGAATTCAAATTCGGGATAGACGGAGTAGCCGACCTCCCGCCGCAGGTCCCAGTCAATGCCGGAGGCGCGGGCGTTGGGGCCGGAAAGCCCGTAGTCCAGGGCTTCGTAAGGCTTGATCATACCCATCCCCAGTGTGCGGGAAATAAAGATCTCGTTATCGGTTATCAGCTGCTCGTAATCATCAATTTTAGCGGGGTATTCCTTAAGGAACTTGCGGCAGCCGGCCTCGAAATCCTCGGGCAGGTCCCAGCGGACGCCGCCGACCCGCATATAGTTGTACATCATGCGCTGGCCGGTGACCATCTCCAGCAGGTCCATGACGTCCTCGCGGTCGCGGAAGACCCAGAAGAACGGGGTTACCGCCCCCAGGTTGAGCATGAAGTCGCCGATGGCGACCTCATGGCTGATGATGCGGTTGAGCTCGCTGACGATGACCCGGATATATTCGGCGCGTTTGGGCACCTCGATATTCATCAGGGTTTCGATGCTGCGCACGTAGGACCATTCCATAAAGGTACCGGAAAGGTAGTCCAGGCGGCTGAGCATCGCCAGGTACTGCAGGTAGGTGCGGTTCTCAGCCAGCTTCTCGAAACCCCGGTGCAGGTAGCCGAGCACCGGCTCGACGCTGACGGCCAGCTCGCCGTCCAGGTGCAGCACCAGCCGCAGCACTCCATGGGTCGAGGGATGCTGCGGTCCCATGTTGAGGACCATCTCCTCGAGGTGGAAGCTCGGTTTTCCCGGGCCCGTGAGTTCGTCGGTAACGCTCATGACCTGTCCCTGCGGTCAGTTTCTCCGGGCAGGCGCCTGGGCCTCTCGATGTTTTCCCAACGCCACTCGGTACGCCGCACGCGATGGGGCCAGGCGTCCTTCTTCATCGGGTGGGTATCGTAATCCTCACGGGTGAGTATGCGCCGCAGATCGGGATGCCCCACGAACATGATGCCGAAGAAATCATAGGCTTCACGCTCGTGCCAGTTGGCGCCGCTCCAGATATAGGTTACCGAAGGCACTTCCGGTTTTTCGCGATCGAGCCGGACGCGCAACCGGATCGGCACCGAATGATCCTGGGAGCGCAGCAGGTAGAGCGTCTCCATCCAGTCGACATAGTCGACCCCGATAATGGAGCTGATGTACTTGCAGGACAGCTTTTCGTCGTCGCGAAGCCGCCGGGCGGCTTCGGGCAGATCATCCCCCCGGACATCTATGACCAGGTGCCAGTCGGAAATGGTTAGATCGCGCGCTAGCTTGCCAAGCAGGTCCCTGGCATACTCCAGCGCTTGCTGTGAAGTCAGCTTACCGGAATCCGGGGTCAACTCTTGTCGCTCCCGGGTTTCATCTTGACATAGTCGGCCATCGGACCCGTGGCCAGCTGTTTCGCCTTGCCGACCTGGGTGTCCTGGCGGATCTTCTGCTGCAGTTGCTGCATGCCATAGAT
>JAENWV010000021.1 GCA_016650015.1 Thermoleophilia bacterium
AGAATACAACCAGTTCGTGACGACCAACCTCATTGTGGCCGAAACCCATGCCTATTTGCTCAAGGTTGGTGGAAGGGCCTATGGTCTTAAGTATCTGGCGTTAATAAACTCCAGCACTCGCATAAATGTTGTTCACTCTACCGCGGAGCTTGAAGAAGCGGCGCTGAAGCTCCTGTTCAAATATCAGGATCAAGGCTTCAGCTTCTGCGACGCAGTCAGCTTCACAGTAATGAGGGGTCTGGGCATCAAGGACGCCTTCGCTTTCGACCAGCATTTCGAAACCGCAGGGCTTCGCCGGCTACCGTAGATGTTCTCCGAGCTCCTTTCAGTTCTTTTTCCTCTGCGCTGCATTCACTGCGGACGGGGCGGGGAGTGGCTCTGCCCGGAATGCGCGGCGTTGCTCCGACCGTCCGGCCCGCCCTTCTGCTGCCGCTGTGGCCGACCCTCCCTGAGCCGTACCGCCGACTGCCCCGAGTGCCGCGGCCGCGAGCTTCACTTCAAAACCGCCCGTGCCGCCTATTATTTCGAAGGCCCGGCCCGTAGCCTGGTTCACCGGCTCAAGTACTCCGGGCAGCGCCGCCTGGCCAGCTATATGGCCGAAATAGCCTGCAATCAGGCTGGTTTGACTAGCCCCGACAAAGCGGTTACGCTAACATATGTTCCTCTGCACAGCGCAAAACTGTTGAATCGTGGATACAATCAGGCCGGCCTGTTCGCCAGGGCTCTTTCCCGGCGTCTTGACCTGCCGGTTCAGGACCTCCTCTGCAAGCAAAACCCCACTCTGGCGCAAAACCGGCTGGGTTTTGAGGAGCGCCGGCAAAATCTGGAGGGCAGTATCACCCTTCGCCGGGGAGCATCTCTTGAATCAGGGCAAAGCGGACGCCTGGTGCTGGTGGATGATGTCTATACCACCGGATCGACGGTTTCGGAGTGCGCCAGGGTCCTCACCGAGGAGCTGGGGGCTGAGGTGGAGGTCTGGACCTTCGCCAGAACAGCAAAGCGATAGAGTTTGAATTAAGATGCCGAAAGGGTAGAAAAGAGTACGCAACCACGCGGGGAAGGATGGATATGAACTTACAGGTCAAGGGAAGAAACATCGCAATCACAGACGCGCTCCGCGTCTATGTTGATGAGAAGCTGACCAAGTTGGGCAAGAACTTAAACAGTGCCAGCACCATGGAAGTGGAGCTCTTTGTTGAGAAGAATCCGAGCATCGCTGATAACCAGGTCGCCGAGGTGACGATCTTCACAAAAGGTCCGGTTCTGAGAGCCAAGGAAGCTTCCGCTGACATGTATGCCTCCATCGATCTGGTCGCCGACAAACTCAGCCGTCAGGTCAAAAAGTATCGCGGCAAGCTCGTGAGCCACAACGCGCATGTCCGCGGCAGCATCCCGCCCGATGCGATCATGCCGCTTCCCGAGGAGGCGGAGGAGCAAGAAGAAGGCCCCGAGATCGTCAAGCTCAAATCGTTCGACATCAAGCCGATGTCGGCTGAGGAGGCGGCGCTGCAGCTGGAGCTGATCGGCCATGACTTCTTCGTCTTCCGCAACTCGGAGACCAACGACACAAGTGTTATCTATCGCCGTCGTGACGGCAACTATGGACTGATCGAACCCAAGTAGCTGGTTTGTTCCGGTGGCACGGGCCGTGAGGCCCGTGCCACCTTTTTGTCTTTACGGCCCCCACAGTCTGCTAAAATACCCCTGTAATCATGGCAAAATTATTCCAAAAAGCTCTTCGCATGGGCGAAGGCAAAAAATTCAAGCAGCTCGAAGAGCAGGTTGCCGCGATCAACACCTTTGAAGAAGATATCAAGGCGTTAAGCGACGACGGGCTGAAGGCGAAAACGCCGGAGCTGAAACAGCGCCTGGCAGATGGCGAGGAGCTGGACGACATTCTGCCGGAAGCCTTCGCGGTGGTGCGGGAGGTCTCGTGCCGCGTCATGAAAATGCGCCATTTCGATGTCCAGCTGATGGGCGGGATCGTTTTACACCAGGGCAGGATCGCCGAGATGAAAACGGGTGAGGGCAAGACCCTGGTCGCCACCCTGCCGGTTTACCTCAATGCACTCTCCGGTAACAGCGTTCACGTCGTGACGGTCAATGATTATCTGGCCAAACGCGACGCCGAGTGGATGAGCCCCATTTACAACTTCCTTGGTCTTGAGGTCGGGATTCTGCAGGACAACATGGGGCCTCCCGAACGGCTGGTCGCTTACGCTGCTGACGTCACCTATGGCACCAACTCCGAATTCGGTTTCGACTATCTGCGCGACAACATGTCCACCAGGCTCGATGACCTGGTTCAGCGCGACCATGCCTTCGCCATCGTCGACGAGGTGGACAGCATCCTCATCGACGAGGCGCGGACGCCGCTCATCATCTCCGGCGCCCCGGAAGAGGCGGCCTCCACCTATTACAAGTTCGCGTCCATCGTGCCGCTTCTGCGCCCCGAGGATGACTACGAGGTCGATGAGAAGCATCGCACCGTGGCCGTTACCGAGTCAGGCGTCACCAAGGTGGAAAAGGCCCTTGGCATCGAGAACCTCTACGAATCAAAGAACGGTCAGCTGGTGAACCACTTGATGCAGGGCCTGCGCGCCCACGCTCTTTTCAAGAAGGACGTCGAGTACGTGGTCAAGGACGGCGAGGTGCTGATCGTCGACGAGTTCACCGGCCGCATCATGGAGGGGCGCCGTTACTCCGAGGGGTTGCATCAGGCCATCGAAGCGAAGGAAAAGGTACACATCCGCGATGAGAACCAGACGCTGGCGACCATCACCCTGCAGAATTATTTTCGCATGTACGACAAGCTTGCCGGCATGACCGGAACGGCGGCCACCGAGGCCGATGAGTTCATGCATATCTACAAGCTGGAAGTGGTCTCCATCCCGACCAACCAGGAAATGATCCGTGACGATCGCAACGATTTCATCTTCAAGACCAAAAAGGCCAAGTTCCGCGCCTCCGCTGAAGACATCGTCGAATGCCACAAAAAAGGACAGCCGGTCCTGGTGGGAACGGTCTCCATCGAAACCAGCGAGTACCTGAGCGACATGCTCAAGCGTCGCGGGGTTCCGCACCAGGTGCTGAACGCCAAGCACCACGAAAAGGAAGCCGAGATCATCGAGCACGCCGGCGAGGCCGGGCAGGTCACTATCGCCACCAACATGGCCGGCCGTGGCGTCGACATCAAGCTCGAGGACGGCGTGCGCGAGCTGGGCGGCCTCTATGTGCTGGGCACGGAACGCCATGAAAGCCGGCGCATCGACAACCAGCTGCGCGGCCGCTCCGGCCGTCAGGGCGACCCCGGCGCCACGCGCTTCTATCTTTCCGCCGAAGACGATGTCATCCGGCTGTTCGCCGGGGACCGCATCTTCAACATCCTCGACAAGCTGGCGCCGGACGAGGACACGCCAATCCAGCACAAGATGCTCACCAAGACCGTGGAGAACGCGCAAAAAAAGGTCGAGCAGCAGAACTTCCAGACACGTAAACGCGTGCTCGAATACGATGACGTCATGAACAAACAGCGCGAGGTCATCTATGAGCAGCGGCGCAAGATCCTCGAGGGCAGCGATATCAGTGAAGACGCACGGGAGATCACCGACGAGGTCCTGTCTAATCCGGTTGAGACCTACTGTGAGCAGGGCGCTTACCCCGAAGACTGGGACTGGGAGAACCTCTTCGTTTCGCTCAAGTCGCTTTATGACATCTCGTTCGGCAAGGACGACATCGAAGTCGAAGAAGCGACGCAGGAAGAAATGATCGAGCGGGTTCTGGCCGACGCCCAGGCGATCTACGACGGCAAGGAGCAGGATTTCACGCCCGAGCACATGCGTCAGCTGGAGCGCCTGGTGATGATGGGGGTCATCGACAACCGCTGGCGCGAACACCTCTACGACATGGACTACCTCCGTGAGGGCATCCACTGGCGCAGCCTTTCCCAGAAGGACCCGCTGGTGGAATATAAATCAGAAGGCTTCGGCATGTTCCAGGAGCTGCTGGGCTCCATCAAGGAAGATTTTGTCCGCACAATATTCCATATGAGCCGTGTGCCGCAGAATGAAATGGCCGAGCGCCGCGAGCGCGACCTGCAGTATACCTACGACGACGGCACGACTTCGCGGCTGCCCCAGGTGGCCGAGCAGGCCGCGGTACAACAGGCAGCGGCTGGAGCAGGTGCGGCGCCGGCCGGCGGCCAGGATGCCGGCGTCAAAGCCCCCGTGGCGGTCACCACGCGCCATGCTGACAAAGTGGGCCGTAACGACCCCTGCCCCTGTGGGTCGGGCAAGAAGTATAAGAAGTGCTGCGGGGTGTAGGTGGCCATCATCTTTCGATTTTGTTTACGACAGCCGCTAAAGATGAACGCCTTTAAACAGGCTTCCGCTGAACAAACAGGCGTTGGCCATCGCTGGTCGCGTGCGGTGAATGGGCTAGCTACAGCGTAGCCCGCCAGCGCATCATGACGACGGAGACCAGCAGCATGATCGTGCCGATGGTCAGCAGCGAGATCGAATCGTAATACTCGTAGAAGCTGACGCCCCACTCAGAGGGCAGCTGGTTGTAGAAATTCCCCCCGATCAAAACAAACCCCACCCCGGCGGTGATTTTTTCCCAGGTCTTCAGCTTGGTGAAATTGAACAGCAGCAGGAAGACCGCCAGCTCCACCAGCCCGAAGGCGTTGTTGCTCGTGTAGGAAAGCAGCGGCGTCAGGGCCAGGAGGAAGGCGAAATCGAGAGCCTCTCCGTGCTGGATGCCATTGCCCTTGCGAATCACCAGCAGCGCCAGCAGCACGACCATTGTCATTACCAGGATTTTATATATCGTCAAGTAGCCCGAGCCCGGGTCGAGAGAGCTGAGCGGCGAGTGCTGGGCGATGAAAGACACAAGGGTGTGGTTTCCCGGCTGGAAGAGGTTGCCCTTGCTGCCGAGCTCCAGGCTTATTTCGCTGATCCAGATTCTCTGCTGGTCAAGGAAACGGCCGCCATAAAAAATTACCGGCAGGATGAACAGCAGCACCGAAAAGCCAATAAAGTAAGCCACCTCCCGGTACCGTTTTCTGAGAATGAAATAGGGCAGAAAAATCAGGCCAAAGGGCTTGAAGAATAAACTGAACGCCCAGATGAAGGAAAGCAGCAACGGCTTCTGTTTTGTGAACAGCCAGGCTATCGCCAGGTACATAACAAGCAGGAGGTGGTTCACCTGGCCAAGGGTTAGCTCCGACCAGATATGAACCCCCAGAATAAGCGCCGCCGCTATCAGCAAGAGATTGAATTTCTTCGGGTCGGCGTTTCTGAAGTCGGGATAGATGATGGCGAGGGAAAGGAAGAAACCGGCAATCACCATCGCCGAGACGAACAGCCAGTAGACAACCTCGGCCGCCTGAAAGGGAATCAGGGAGAAGGGGATGAAGGCGATTGCCGCTGTAGGCGAATATTTATAGTTGTAGTAGCCGTCCCGGACCGGCCGGAAAAGGTCCTCGCCAGCTATAATCCTGCCGCCGGCCCGGTAGAAGACCTGGAAGTCACGGAGCCAGATGCCGCCGTTATAGCGGTTGGTGAATTCCAGCACCAGCATGCTGGCACAAAGGACGGCGAAAATGGCGGCAAATCCGATCAGCCATCTGGCCTTGAAAAGCCGGGACAGTTTTTGGGTCAGCAGGTCCATGGAATAACCGTAGACAGCTTATAACAAAAGTGGACAATGCAAGAACGAAAATACTTGGAGGAAATATTAACTGCGAGGCCGCTAACTGCTAAGATGACGGCATCATGAACGCGAAACCGGCAAAAACTCACTCACTCGACGAACTCGAGGAACTGCTCTCCCAGATTCAGGGTAAGTTCCAGTGGCTGGGTGATTACCTTTGACCCGGCTTCACTGGAAAAACAGGCGGGTGCGCTCGAAACCTGCATGCAGCAGCCGGACTTCTGGTCGGACAAGCATGAGGCCGCCAAGGTAAGTTCCGAGTACCGCCGCGCCAAGCGGCGGCTGGAGCGCTACCGCTCCACCCAGGCTGACGTCGGCGACGCCGAAGCCATGGCGGAAATGGCCCGCGAGGCGGTCGGCGAAAGCGGCCCCGAAGCCGCCGCCGACTTTATCGCTGAATCCTGGGATTCCCTCAATCAGACCCTTGCCCAACTCGCGCGCCTGGAAGAAGAACGCCTCTTCAGCGGCGAGTATGATGACGGCGCCGCCGTACTGACCATCCACCCGGGGGCCGGTGGCACCGAGTCGCAGGACTGGGCTGAGATGCTCCTGCGCATGTACCTGCGCTGGGCGGACCGGCGCGGCTTCAAGACCGAGATCAATGAAGCCACCGGTGGCGATGAGGCGGGGCTGAAGAGTGCCACGGTGACATTCCAGGGCGAGAATGCCTACGGCCTGCTCTCGGCCGAGCGCGGCGTTCACCGCCTGGTGCGCATCTCCCCCTACGACGCCGCCAAGCGCCGCCACACCAGCTTCGCCGCCGTCGAAGTGAGCCCGATGGTCGAGGATGATGCCGAGGTGGAGATCGACGAGAAAGACCTGAAGATCGACACCTACCGCGCCAGTGGCGCCGGCGGCCAGCACGTCAATAAGACCGACTCGGCGGTGCGCCTCACCCATATGCCAACCGGCCTGGTCGTGCAGTGCCAGAACGAGCGGTCTCAGTTAACCAACAAGAATACCGCCATGAAACTGTTGAAGGGCAAGCTGATCGAACTCGAGGAGAGGCAGCGCATCGAGGAGATGGAGAAGGAGCGCGGCGACATCATGGAGATTTCCTGGGGCAGCCAGATCCGGTCGTATGTGCTGGCGCCTTATCAGATGGTCAAGGACCATCGGACTGATTATGAGGTCGGGAATGCGCAGGGTGTGCTGGATGGGGATATTGATGAGTTTATTCATGAGTATCTGGTGGTGCGGGCGGGGAAAGCGTAGGCAGGGCATCCCGGATGGAAATGTATAAACAGGACTAGCGTCACAGGAGCGACGCGTTGTCTGACACCACAGTAATACAAGCCCTCGGCCGCTCTTCATGCTGGCAACACTGTTGAGACCTACACCGAGGCCAACCGGTCACCCGGGCATATTCATCGTGCCGACCGCGGCAGCACTTTGATTGCATCAGGGCAGGTTTAATGATGAACCCTATTACGCAGAAAATAGCGTATTTCTGACAACGTTTTTTAGCCACAGCGGGCCAAGGAGACAATCAGATGAAAGACAATCGTTACATGAAGCGCCTGGAACAGTGTGTCTCCCACATGAAAGAAACGGGGCTGAACGCTCTATTGCTCACCAAGCCATCCAACATGTTCTACCTGACGGGTGACGGACGGCTGTGTGCGTATGCCATGATTTCTCAGGATGGCAAAGTGGCGCTGGGGGTGCCTTCCACCGATGTGGAAGATGTCACAGCGCTGGCCCACTTCGATCACATTACTGGCTTTGAAGACGAGGTGGGAATGATCCATTCCATAGCTCATCACTTTGAGCACTTTGGTATTCACGACGGCACTGTGGGTTTGGAGTACACCTTCCTCACCCAATCCATGATGGGGATGCTCACACACCCACACGCCAAGCCGGAAAGCATCGCGGTCAAAGATTGCACCCACATTCTGTCTGAAATGCGTATGGTGAAGGATCCGGAAGAAATCGAACGCATCCGCGCCGCCGCCAAAGTGGCCGACACCGGCATGAAGGCGGCAATCGAGGCGGTAAAGGCGGATGTGACCGAAAGCCAGGTAGCTGCCGCGGCTGAATACGCCATGCGTCATGCAGGCGCCGAGGAGTTCTGGCGTACATATGTGGCTTCCGGGCCGCGCACTAACATTGCCCATGGATTGCCCACGAACCGCACGCTCCAGCCTGGCGATCTGGTAATGATCGACATTCATCCTGTCGTTAACGGCTACAGCGCCGACATCTGCCGAACGGTATGTGTGGGCAAACCTGCCCCCGAACAGCAGGCCGCCTATGATCTGTATTTGGAGGCGCAACAGGCTACGATCGCCAGGATCAAAGCCGGGGTGGGTATGGTCGAATTGGAACATACCATTCACGGCATCCTGAGTGAAGCCGGGCATGGCGATCATCTCTTCGGTCCGCCCATTCACGGCGTGGGCATTGAGTTTGAAGAATCGCCGCTACCGCCGGGGCACGCCTTTTTCCACGGCGAAAAGGCACCGCCACCACTGCCGGCCAACGTGGTTATCGCTGTAGGCAATTGCGGGTTGTACATTGGTCCCTGGGGTGTGCGTGTTGAAGACACCAATGTAGTTGGCGTGGATGGGCCGGAAACGCTCACCAGCTATCCGCGCACTCTGGAGTCAGCATAGTTTGTAATCCAGCAGCGGAACATGCGGGAACCAGAAAATAAAGGAGAACATTCCATGCAGGCGCGCGGCCCACTCATGATAGAACATCGGCTTATCGAGAGGATGATCGCCACAATCCACCGCATGCTGGCACTTGTTGAAAAAACCCGGACACTGGACCCATCCTTCGTTGACGCGGCTGCTGACTTCATCCGCTTCTATGCTGACCGCACTCACCACGGAAAAGAGGAAGATATCCTGTTCAGGGATCTGAAAGAAAGAGACTTGTCGGATACAGACCGGCGAATAATGAATGAACTTATTGAGGAGCATGTTTTTGCGCGGAGTATCACAAAGGCTATTGTGGCGGCGAATACACAGTACCGTAATGGCGATACTTCGGCCCTCGCACTTGTAACGTCCCACATGAGAAAGCTCGTGGATTTCTACCCCGAACATATCGAGAAAGAGGACAAGGTTTTTTTCCCGGCCGCCCGCGCTTACTTCTCCGAAGAAGAAGACTCGGCAATGCTCGCCGAGTTCTGGGAGTTTGACAGGAAGATGATACACGAGAAGTACGAAGCTGTTGTTAAAAGCCTGGAATTGTAGTGAGGATCTCCGAAATCAGAGCTGAAGGCGACAAGACCAAAATCATCGATGTTCCGGCAGGTGAAATGTATACACAAAGTCTACCTCGTGGTCTTGAGCGCGTTCATTCTCTATATGCCGTATTTCGCCGCCTTCAATCGCATAACATTGTAGACATGGGTGAAGTCCGGTCTGATCCTTATCGAGGGCGTCAGCTTTATAGTGGCGTGTTTGGTCCGTGGTATACGCCTGTTGCTTCTTGCCCTCGCGAGGCGATATGGCCCTCGCTCGATCGGTTGGATTGAAAGGATGGTATGAAAGATGAAGCGGTTTTTGGTCCCCCTTATGCTTATCGCGGTGGCGTTAGTGCTGGCATCGCTTTCAGCCTGTACCTCTACTGAAAAAACAGGTTCAGTCAGTTCAATTGACACGGTCGGCACTGTTGACTCTATAAATGTCCTGCCAGATTCAGAGTCGGGCATTCGCGGCGTGATCACAAAAGCAGATTCAACCGCCGGGAGCCGTTTTATTCTGGTGGAAGAAACCCCCGGTGACGCGGCCGGTTCCCAGAAGGCATCGGTACGGCTCAATGACCAGACGAAAATTTACCGGCGCTCCGGTTCCAGTCTCGAAAAGATCGGCCAGTCGGCGTTGACCAACGGCAAGAAGGTCAGCGTCTGGTTTGAAGGACCGGTAGCGGAGTCATATCCGGTGCAGGGGTCTGCTTCCGTGATCGTGCTTGAAGACTAGCAGGAGGCGCCAGGTGCCCAAAAGGTTGACGGGGAAGGGATCCCGAGGTGATAAAACAGCATGAAGACACCCGGCAACTGGACAATCGAGGGGCTGTTAGAGGGAAGGCCGGAAGCGCTCAAGCTCCTCGAAGCCGTCAGAAAATACATCGAATCGCTCGGCCCGGTAAAAATAGAAGCCGCCAAGACCCAGGTATCATTCGGCGTCAAAACCAAGTTTGCCTGGGTGTGGCTACCACAGATGTGGACAAAGAAACGGCCGGATGAGAGCATCACTCTGACGTTCGGCGTGGGGCGGCGCATCGAGCACGACAGCATCACTGAGGCGATTCATGACCGCGGGGATAAACCAGAGACTTTCTAAAGAAAGGTGGATTTCATGTCATCGAGCTTGATAGTAGTGATCGTAATCGCGGTACTGGTGGCGGTTGTGGCTGCGATCGCCGGTTATTACCTGGTCCGGCATTCACGCGGGAGCATCAAGTTGACTCTCCCTGGCGGTGCCTACGACCCCGGTGGCACCATCGAGGGCTCCTTCATCATGACCACAAAGAAGCCGCTGGAGAGCAAGCGGCTCCTGGTCGCGGTCATCGGCCGGGAGGTGACCGAGGAGCGAGAAGGCAACACCACCCGCACCAGGTCCCGCGAGATCTACCGTATTGAGCGGGTGATCGAGGATGCCAGGACCTACCCGGCCGGCGAGACGAAAGAGTACAGCTTCCAGATCAAGGCACCCGACATCAATGACTCTGGCTCCATGGGCGGCATTCTGGGCGAGGCCGTCGAGCTGGGGCTTGAGCTTCTGAGTGGGCGGGATGAGCGGTTGGAGTGGCGGGTCGAGGCCCGTCTGGACGCCAGCGGCGTCGACTTGTCCGACAGCACGAGGATCTATCTCAACGCGGGTGGGTAATCCGTCTTATCCTCGGTCACTGTTTCCGGTAGAATCGCGTCAACAGGAATTTCTGTTTTTCATTACGATCATTACGAGGAGCCAAAAGTGCTAAGCATCGCGCTACCCAAGGGGAGCCTGCAGGAGCAGACGCTCCTGCTTTTCACAGAAGCCGACCTGTCGGTCAAGCGGAGCGCCCGGGAATACTCGGTCACCATCGCTGATGACCGCATCAGCGCCGTTAAGATCCTGCGGCCGCAGGAGATACCCAAGTACGTGGAGGAAGGCTATTTTGACCTGGGCATCTCCGGCCTGGACTGCATAACCGAGGCGGACGCCGATGTGGTCGAGGTGGCGGACATGCCCTATGCCAAAACCGGCACCGGGGTGATGAAGATGGTCATCGCCGTCCCGGAGGATTCCAGCGTTCAGGTCGCGGTTGACATCAAACCTGGGAGCCGCGTGACCACCGAGTTTCCCAACATCACTAAAAAGTATTTCGAGAACCTCGGCATCCCGGTCAAAGTCTTCTATTCTTACGGAGCCACCGAGGCCAAGGTCCCGGAGATCATGGATGTGGTCGTGGACCTGACCGAGACCGGCTCCACGCTGAGGCGCAACCACCTGCGTATCATCGACGTCATCCTCGAATCGACCACCAGGCTCATCGCCAACAAGGCCTCATGGGAGGACCCGGCAAAGCGCAAGGCGATAGACGAAATCCGCACGTTGCTCGTGGGCGTGATCGACGCCCGCGGCCGGGTGCTGCTCTCGATGAACGTGGCCAAGGACAAGCTCGACGCCGTCGTGGGAGTGCTGCCGGCGATGAAACGGCCCACGGTTGCCCCGCTCTATAACAGCGACTATTTCGAGATCACCACGGTTGTCGACAAGGACACAGTCAACGTGATCATCCCGAAGCTAAAGGAAATGGGCGCCGAGGATATCCTGGAGCAGAATATCTCGAAGATCGTGCGGTGAGCGGCCCCGTTCGAAAAGCTCATTTCCGAACTTGCCCGGTTGACGAATAAGAGTTTTCAGAGGTAAAAAGAAGAGGGTGATACGTTCAACCGCGACGTTCACTGAATCCCGCTCGATAGAAACGCAAGCCGCACGCCAGGCGATTTCCTAAAGTGCGATTCCCTGCAAAGAACCCCCGATTTGCAATCAGAAGCGTTTATTTTCCGCAAAAAAAGCCCACAATGAAGCACGCGGAGCTGAAAGATCCGATAGCGGTCAGATAATACCGGCTCCATAAAAGTATTCTCAGACAAGAGGTCTTTATTTGAACTCAAAATCGGAAATGGCAGGCGCCAGCAAAAACGACGCTCTCCGCGAGCGGGAAAAGGAACTCAGCTGCCTGTATGTCGTTGCCAGTGAGCTGGAGTCGATCGACGGCCTGACTGACGAGTTGCTCGGAAAGATTGTCGAGCACATACCTCCCGGCTTCCAGTTCCCGGAGGTTACTGTCGCACGGGTAGTCCTGGCGGATAAGGAGTACCAGACGGCTAGCTTCAGGGAGACCACATGGAGCCTTGTATCCGCCATCAAAGATGACGGCAACCAGATCAGCCTTCTCGAGGTCTGCTACCTGGAGGAGAGGCCTGAGAGTGATGAAGGGCCTTTTCTGAAACAGGAAAGGAAACTCCTGGACTGCCTGGCCGGACTATTGAGAAATAACTTGAAATTTCAGCAATCCGTAGAGGCGATTCGCGCGAATGAAAAGAAGTATCAGACGATTGTGGAGACCGCGACTGAAGGCATCTGGCAGCTCGATGCACAAGCAAATACAACCTACGTAAATAGGCAGATGGCCGAAATGCTGGGTTACGAGCGTGATGAGATGCTCGGCCGCTCCCTGTTGGACTTCATGGACGAAAAGGCGAGAGAGGAAGCGAAGCGCCTTTTTAAAAAGCGGAAAGAGGGAATCTCGGAACAGCATGAATTCCGTTTCCGCAAGAAAGACGGGTCTGATCTCTGGACTATCATTTCCACCAACCCATTGATTGACGACCATGGCGAGTTCGCAGGCGCCCTGGGAATGATCAAGGACATCACCCTGCGCAAACGCGCTGAAGAGGCATTGCGGGAGAGCGAATCCCACTTCCGCACGATCTATGATCAGTCCCCGCTGGGCATGGGCTTTATTGACAAGGACGGCTACATCGTGGATTGCAATGAGCAGCTCTCGCGCATCATCGGAACCTCGCGCGAACGGTTGATCGGTTTCAACATGATTTCAGGCGTGAAGGATGAAGCCATGAAATCCGCTGTAGCTGCGGCATTGTTAGGCAAAATCGGCCTGTTCGAAGGCGATTATGTAACCGTGACGAGCACCAGGCAGGTGACCCTCAAAGCCACTTACGGTCCTTTATTGTATCCAGACAATGTCTTAAAGGGCGTCCTGTTCCTCTGCGAGGATATCACCGAGCGCAAGCGGGCGGAGGAGGCGCTCGAACTTAGCGAGACCAATCTCCGACGAGCTCAGTGGATCGGTAATCTCGGCAGCTGGTCATGGGATGTGCCGACCAACGAACTCAACTGGTCGGACCAGGTATTCCGCATCTATGGACTGGATCCCAAGCACACTGAACCTTCGTACGACATTGTGATCAAGACGCTTGCGCCGGAGTGCCGTGAAGATTTCGCCAAGGCCATCCAGGACGCCCTCGAAAAAGATGAACCTTTTGAGGGAGACTACTGCATAATCCTGCCGGATGGATCGAGAAGAAACACTCATACTGCTGGTAAAGTGATACGTGATGAACAGCGAAATCCCCTGAAGATGTTCGGCATCGTCCAGGACATCACCGAGCGCAAGCGGATGGAGCGGGAGTTGCATGACGCCTCGTCGTATACCCGGAGCCTAATCGAGACAAGCCTTGACCCGCTGGTCACCATCAGTTCTGATGGCAAGATCATGGATGTGAATAAAGCTACCGAAGTGGTAACCGGCGTTCCCCGTGACGAGCTCATCGGTAGCGATTTCTCGAATTATTTCACGGAACCGGAACAAGCACGTGAAGGTTACCAGCAAGTCTTCGAGACAGGAAGTATTATGGATTATCCGCTTGCCATCAAGCACGTGTCTGGAAGAAAAACGGATGTTCTTTATAATGCCGCTGTATATCGGGACGATACGGGCAAAATTGCCGGCGTATTCGCTGCAGCGAGGGATATCACCAAGCGCAAGCAGGCGGAGGAGGAGAAAGAGAAACTGCGGGAGCAACTGATGCAGTCGCAGAAGATGGAATCGGTGGGGCGGCTCGCCGGCGGCATCGCCCACGACTTTAACAATGCCCTGCAGACTATCCTGGGCAACACCACTCTGATGATGATGGAGGTGCCTGAGGGCAGCAAGGGCAACAGCCTGCGCGAAAATCTCGAAGCGGTGCAGCGGGCGGGCGAGCACTCGGCCGACCTCACCCGCCAGCTGTTGGCCTTCGCCCGCCAGCAGACGGTCGAGACCCGGCTGGTGGACCTGAACGACACCGTCGCCGACATCCTCAGCATGCTCAAGCGGCTGATCGGCGAAGACATCAATGTTTCATGGCTGCCTGAGGCAGAAGCCGCCACTATAAAGGTGGATCCCGCCCAGGTCTACCAGGTACTCGCCAACCTCTGCATAAATGCCAGGGAGGCCATCGAAGGCGTCGGCAACGTCACCATCGAGACCCACAACATCAGCTTCGACTCGGCCTACGTTGAAGACCACGCTGGCTTCGAGACCGGCGACTACGTGATGCTCGAGGTCAGCGACGACGGCTGCGGTATGGACAAAGAGGTCCGCGACCACCTCTTCGAGCCCTTCTATACTACCAGGGCTTTCGGCAAGGGCACCGGCCTGGGGCTGGCAACTGTCTACGGTATCGTCAAGCAGAACGACGGCTTCATCAACGTCTACAGCGAGCCGGGAGAGGGAACGACCTTTAAGATCTACCTGTCCCTGGCTGTCGGCAAGCCCGCCGGCAGGGAAGAGGCTCCCGTCCAACTGCCCCGGGGCCACGGCGAGACGGTGCTCCTGGTGGAGGACGATGTTGACATCCTCAAGCTCGGCACCGAGATCCTTGAGCGAATGGGCTATAGGGTGATCGCCGCCGCTACCCCCGACGAAGCCATCGATAAAGCCCAAAAGCAGATCGGGGAGATAGCGCTGCTGGTCACCGACGTGGTCATGCCCCAGATGAACGGGCACGACCTGGCCACGCGGCTCCAGGAACTCAAGCCGGAGCTTAAATGCCTCTACATGTCGGGCTACACCGCCGACGTCATCACCAACCACGGCGTCCTCGACGAAGGCCTCAACTTCATGCAGAAGCCATTCTCCATCGAAGACGTGGCTGCCAAAGTGCGGCACCTGCTCGATTCGGAATAAATGGTGCAGGACCAGGTGTGCCGGGCGACTGTACGAATATTAATTCAACCAGGTTTTTAAGCGGCGCTTCCGGCAAGGTCAGGTTCCATCCAGCGTTCGGCGCCGTATAAGGGATCGGGGCGTAAAGGTTTTCCTGAAGGAACAGAAGGAACGATTCACATGTCCCCGATGCCAGGGCCTGATCTCGGTGCACAGCGGGAAATGCTATGTTTGCGATCATATCAGCATCTGGAAAGAGTGAAGTCGTAAGAGATCGCAAGTGTCTGAAGTTTTCTCGCGGCGGGTAAATTATGATGAAGCGCAGCGAATAACACCAGGTTCATCAACGGGGCGGAGAAGGAGTCCACAGGCCGATCGCCAAATCATTCCCAAGCAATAAAGGAGAAAAACCATGGCTAAAAGTCAGAATGCAAAGAAAGACGTAAAAAAGAAATCTGAAAAATCCCTGAAAGAAAAAAGGCGCGACAAGAAAGCGAAAAAAGAAAAGAGATGATCTCTACTAAAAAGGCAGATGTTAATACGATCTCGCTTAGGGGAATCGATCAGAATAAAAACATCCAGGCAAATCATCAGCGAGTTGCAGGAGCTGGGTGACCAGGAAACCGCGATCCATTCGCAGCGATTCTTCAAAACCGGAAAAGGTGAATACGGGGAGGGAGACCAGTTCCTCGGCATCCGGGTTCCCGTTCTCAGGAAGTGTGCACGACAATTCCGGGAGACAGATCTGGAAGACACGCTTGAGCTGCTGAAGTCTCCCTTCCACGAAGCCCGGCTGCTTGCCCTGTTTTATGTTGGTCGCCATGTACTCAAAAGGCGCGAGCAGCGAAAAGCAGGCGATCTATCGCGCCTATCTGGGCAATACAAAATACATAAACAACTGGGACCTGGTCGATAGCTCGGCGGAGCATATTGTCGGCGCCCACCTTTTCGACAGGGAAAGGAAGCGCCTATACCGGCTCGTTCGCTCACGAAGCCTGGGGGAGCGAAGAATCGGCATCATGTCAACTTTCCGGTTCATAAAGGCGGGTGATTTCGCGGATACGCTGGCCCTCGCGGAGTTGCTGCTCCACGATCGGGAGGACCTCATCCACAAGGCGGTTGGGTGGATGTTGCGCGAGGTAGGCAACCGGGATTTTCATGCCGAAGAGGAGTTCCTTTTAAAGCATTACAGGGATATGCGGCGCACGATGTTGTGCTATGCCATCGAGAAGTTTCCCGAGGGTCAGAGACAGGCTTTTTTACAGGGAAGCAGATAGGATACCCGGCACGTTAACAGCAGGCAAAAATTAATATCTCTGCCAGCTCCAGGAAAACCGGTGCTGAACGCGGAATATCAGGAGGAGCTGATCACGAATACGGCGAAGCGGCAGTCACTCTGCGATGCGGCTGCCAAGGAAGATTTCAGCACCCTGATCCTGCCGGTTATGCTCGACGATTCTTTCCGGTACAGCTGTTCCTGAACGAGCCTGAGGAGTGAAATTATCCGAGATGTTTCTCCGGGATCAAGACTGACGCGAAATCCTCCGGGAGTGGAACCCCCCGGGCTCATTAACGTCCGTCCGCCGGATGCGATAAAATATCAATCAAGCAGGTTTCTTCCGTCCCCCACAGACAGCCCCCATGAAAACATACGTCCTCGGTGATATCCATGGCGCCTACCGGGCGCTGACACAGGTTTTCGAGCGTAGCGGTTTCGTCGCACAAAGGGACCGGCTGATCTTCCTCGGCGACGCGGTGGATGGCTGGTCGCAGTCGCCTGAGAGTATCGAGGAGCTGATGCAGGTGAAGTATCTTGTTTATCTACTGGGCAACCATGACTTCTGGGCACTCGACTGGCTGCTTAATGGCAAGAGGCCCGCCATCTGGATGGAGCAGGGCGGGCTGGCGACCATGGAAGCTTATAGCCGGCGCGAGTGGCGGGCGAAAAAGGGCGAACATCTCGATTTTCTGATGAAGGGCAGACTCAAGTTCCTGGATGAGGAGAATCGGCTGTTCGTCCATGCCGGAATCGACCCGATGGTGCCGCTGGATCAACAGGTGGAGACCGATCTGATCTGGGACCGCATGCTCTTCGACCTGGTAGATGGGGTGCCGGATTACAAGGAGATATTCATCGGACATACGGTGACCCTGACCGAGGGCACCGACAAACCGCTGCAATTTGGCGAAAAAGACAATATCTGGCGTCTCGATACCGGCGCTGGCTACTATGGCAAGCTCACGATCATGAATGTAGAGACCAAGGAGTACTGGCAATCGGACCCGGTGACGGAGCTGTATCCGGATGAGCCGGGGCGCTTGGGGTGAGATCAGAGCATCGCCGTGCAGTGTGCGCGAGGTCACCAGGCCGATGCGTTGACATCGGAAGCCATCCGGATAGATGACGCTGTAAATCGCGTCTCGCTTCATGAACCTGCCACACACTCTCTCTGTCCCCGTCTCGCTGAAACCCCATCCACTTTTTCAGGACAAGGCCGGCCGAGTCCGCAACGCTCAGGCGGCGTCCTGGCGGCGACGATCGCGGGTTTTCTTGAGGGGAGAAAACGGGATTATCAGTGCGGAGGATCCCAGCATCAGGAAATCCGTTTTGCAGGCCGGATAAGTGCGGTCAATCCGGCCGACGATTTTTTCGTTTGTGCAATAGTCCCGTACGCGGTTCTTGCATACATGCTGGGGCTTCTTCTGCGAACAGGTATTGCCTGGCTTGTTGCATAGGGATAAGTGTCTTTTTAGAGCTAAGTAATGGCGATCACCACATGTATGTTCCTGGGCATATGACAGGGGGTCACCTGTCTCCTTCTATAGAGCTTTGCGTACTCTGCACGAGCTGTCTTGCATGTTGCCTGAGCGGTACCCCGGTCGAAAATATCTGAGCGCTCACCATTTTTATCTTCTGTTTAAAAGTTGTGAAACTAATAACAATAAACGACCATCCTATTAACTCAGGTTCCGTCCGGGCCGGTTGTTAACCTTTGCTTATCTGATAAACAACCCAAGCAGGAGGCGCGGCCATGGATGGTCCCAAGACTCTGATGGAGTTC
>JAENWV010000106.1 GCA_016650015.1 Thermoleophilia bacterium
CACTGAATGCTGGCCCGGTATTCATGAGGGCTCCATCCATTCGATGCAGAGCGGACAGTCGGTCGTCCGCAAGGAAAAGAAAAAGGCCTGAAAAAGCCCGCCCGAAGCGTCTTCCGGCGCTTAATCTCGATTAATGCCCCCCTTAACCTTGCTTAATCCATCTCAACACTAGATAAGGAGGTACTAACCTCAGCTTAACTTTCGTCTGGTACTATCTTAATTGGCTGTTGACCTTCAGCCTCCCCAAGCAGGAAGGTCTGTGAAAAGAAAGTTGGATCCAGTGGTTTTCACAGATCTTCCTGCGCCCGCTTTTTTTAGGTCCGGAATGGTTCTTCTACCTTCTACCAACCGGCCCGGATCCGGCGCCCAGAGCAGCCCGCAGAGCGGCTTTGGGCGCTTTTTTGTCAGCGGTAATCATCGGTGCACCTCTTGCGGAACCTTGATCTTCTTCGTGGGTGACCCTGATCTTCTTCGTGCGATACCCTGATTATGTAACCTTTTCCTCAAGTTCCGCTTTTTCGGGTCGATAATTACCCTACTTGACTGGTCCGCTGGACAGGCTGGCGGGCCCAGAAGGATAAGATGGAGGTCAATGTGGGATATTGTAACGCGTTTCAATCTGCTGGTTCCGTCAACAAATACGGCTATTGCGAGATTTGTAACACGGTGGACCAGACCACGGCAGCCGTCCGGCAAGCCAATCTTTCCGAAGTGATTAATAACAAGAAGGTCTACGAAGTTTCCACGAACGGCTAGAATAACCGTCAACAGGGGGATGGGCGGCCGCCATGACAAGGCCGCCGTTCTCCTTTTGGAGGGTGAAACAGGGGGCGCACGAAGTGCGCCCCCTGTTTTTGTTCTGATTCATTTTTCCGTTTTCCGTATACTTCGCCGCGCGCGTCTGCTGCCTTTTCGCGGCTGGTGATCCCGCCGCTTCTACACGGTCCTGCGTGCCTGCCTGCTTCCTACAGGACTGACAGGTAGCGGTCCATCTCCCATTGGGTCAGCTGCATCCGGTAATCGTTCCATTCCTTCTTCTTGATCTCCAGCAGACGGCTGTAGATGTGGTCGCCCAGCGCCTTCTTCATCAGCTCGCTACCTTCGGCATTTTTGATAGCATCGCCCAGGCTCTCGGGAAGTGTTTCGATGCCCATCTCGGAACGTTCGGTGTCGGAGAGGTTATAGAGGTTCATCTCCATCGGATCCTCGATCTTATAGCCCTTCTCAATACCTTCGAGTCCGGCGTGCAGCATCACCGCGAAGGTCAGGTACGGGTTGCAGGCCGGGTCGGGGCTGCGGAACTCGCAGCGGGTAGCTTTCTCCATACCTGGATGGTACATGGGCACACGGATAAGCGCCGAGCGGTTGCGGCGGGACCAGGCCTTGTAGACCGGGGCCTCATAACCGGGCACCAGGCGCTTGTAGGAGTTGACCCATTGGGCGAAAACGACACTCATCTCACTCGCGTGCCTGAGCAGCCCGGCGATGTAGCCCTTGGCCGTGTCGCTGAGGAAGAACTTGTCATTTCCATCGAAGAAGGCATTGTTATCACCGCTGAAGAGTGACTGGTGCGTATGCATACCGCTGCCGTTCTCACCAAAGATCGGCTTCGGCATGAAAGTGGCGTAAACGCCATACTTCTCGGCGATCTCCTTGACGACCAGCCGGTAGGTCATGGCGTCGTCGGCAATCTTGAGGGCGTCGTTGTAGCGGATGTCGATCTCGTGCTGGCTGGGGCCGACCTCGTGGTGGCTATACTCAACGTCGATGCCCATCTCTTCGAGGGCCATGACAGTGTCACGGCGCAGATCGCTGGCGACATCCAGTGGAGTAAGGTCGAAGTAGCCGCCCTTGTCCAGTACCTCGGTGCCCTTGGAATCCTTGAAATAGAAAAACTCGAGTTCCGGCCCGACATAAAAATGATCGAAACCCATCTCTGCGGCCCGCTTGAGGGCGCGCTTGAGCTGGTAACGCGGGTCGCCCTCGTAAGGGGTGCCGTCGGGGTTGAGCACATCGCAGATCATGCGGCCAACCTTGTGCTCCTCGCCGCGCCACGGCAGGATCTTGAATGTCGACGGGTCCGGCATGGCGATCATGTCGCTCTCTTCGATGTCCTGATAGCCGGTGATTGACGAACCATCGAAGCCCATGCCGTTGTTGAGCGCGGTTTCGATCTCCGACGCCGTTACTGCAAAACTCTTGAGAGTCCCCACAACATCCGTGAACCACAGACGGATGAACTTTACGTCATCGTCCTTTACTGCCTTGATTACCTGATCCTTGTCCATATTCGCTTGATCCTCCTTGGTTTGATAAACAATACAAGACCTGGAGCCTTGATGAAATATGGCCCATTGTACAAAGGGTGAAACCATTATTGATTATCCATGTGGATACAATAATGGTCTAAATGGTTATCCATTCGTATAAATTTACTGTAAATATCACATAAGGTGCGGTCTCAGACGCTCGGCGCGTCTGAAACTAGATGGCCTTTATCCCTCTTTCGCCGGTTCTGACGCGGATGGCGTCTGCCACCGGAATCAGGAAAATCTTGCCATCGCCAATGTCGCCGGTACGCGCGGCGTCGAGAAGAGATTGCACAATAATTTCGACTTCATTCTCTGAAGACACACGGATCATGGTCATCTTGCCGGTTTCCATCTAGATCAGCTCCTCGGGGTAGGCCTTGCCGGCATGGATGCAGAGGTCGGAGCCGAGCAGCTCCTCTTGCGGCGTCAACCGGATACCGTAGAACTTCTTGATCAAACCATAGGTGGCGCCGGAAAAGACCAGGGCGATACCGATACAGGCCAGGGTCCCGGTCAACTGAGAGAAGAAACTCACCCCACCCATTCCGCCCAGAGGCTCGTAGCCGAAGATGGCGCCGGCCAGCACCTGCGGGCCGAACTTCATCCTTTCGGCCACACCGCCGCTGATGATCGCCGGAATAACCGCGGCGAAGCAGATCAGGAAAAAGAAATGCGCCAGATCAAAGCCCGAGTTCTCCCCCATCAGGCTCGATGCGCTGCCGAAGAAAGTGATGCCATAGGCCAACGGAAAACCGATCAGAAAATAGATGATCGTGGATACGGCCCAGTCGGTGGGGATCTTGGTCAGCGCATTGACGATATTCTTTTTCCTGACACTGCCGGCCTCCAGAAAAGCAAAGCCGGCGTGCATGGAAAAAATGAGCACCGCACCCCAGAGCAGGAAAAAACGTTTCCGGCACTGACTATTTCTGTTAGACCTGATGGCGCATTCATGGGCTACTCCGTTAGTAATTCAGCGCTGAAAGTGTAGCTTTATGCACAGGTACAATTCCCTACGCCTGTTGTTACTCCAAGTGTATGTATCCGATTGTATGAAAGACGTTGCCGTTAATAATTATCCATCTGTACACAATGATGGATTAACTCCATCTACGATTGGATAAACTTCCTGACCTCTCGGTTATGACCAGTATGGTGTCAACGAAATTTCTGTGGAAACCAATTAACAGCCAAGGGCGGCCCGAGGGCCGCCCTTGGCGAGGACAGATCTGTTTATCGTGTGTGTGATGTATTGTCTATATGTCCATCAGCTATGATGCCCCAGCTGGCGACGGCCGGCCAGTGTCCACTGTCGGAACCGGACCCCGGATGCGGTCGGCCAGCGCCGTGCCGTCGGTACCGTCATCCGGACCCAGAAAGTGCTCCAGATAGCCCCACATGCCATGCTCGGCGAAGTCAGAGCCGGCGAGCTCCTGCTCAGGCGTAAGCCTGATCCCGGTAGTAGCTTTCAAGCCATAGAAGACTATCCCCGTGGTGATCAGCACGAAGGCGAATACCGCCGCGACTCCGAGGGCCTGAACGCCAAGCTGCGAGAAGCCGCCGCCATAGAAGAGACCAGCCTTGCCGACGCCGAACTTCTCCACCAGCGCCGGTGAGGCGAACAGGCCCGCCGACAGGGTGCCCCATATTCCCGAGATGCCATGGCAGGAGAGCGCTCCGATCGGATCGTCTATCTTGATCCGGTCGATCCCCAAAACCGCCAGCACCATGACGGCGCCGGCTACGCCACCGATTACGATCGCGGCCCACGGCTCCACAAAAGCGCAGGGAGCGGTAATGGCGACCAGGGCGGCAATAGCGCCGTTGCCGGTCATGCCGATGTCTGGTTTGCCCATGACGATCCAGGCGGTGAACATGGCGCTAAGCACACCCGAGGCCGCGGCCAGGTTAGTGGTAACCGCAATGTCGGCGAAGCTGAGGTTCATGGCGCCCAGGGTGCTGCCCGGGTTAAAACCGAACCAGCCAAGCCAGAGGATGATCACACCCAGGAGGGCGAGAGTCATGCTGTGCCCGGGGATGGGCCGGACGGAACCGTCCTTGCCATACTTGCCGATCCTCGGTCCCAGCGCGACGGCTCCCACCAGTGCGGCCGTTGCGCCGACCAAGTGCACCACCGTGGAGCCGGCGAAATCCTGCATGCCCAGCTGTGCCAGCCAGCCACCACCCCAGATCCAGTGGCCCACGACCGGGTAGATGAAACCGGTAAAAGCGACCGCGAAAACAAAGTAGACGATCATCTTGGTGCGTTCCAGCAGTGCTCCGTAGACGATGGCCAGCGATACCGCCGCGAAAGCGAATTCAAACAGGTACTTGGTGGAAATCGGGATGCCACTTATGGAAAGCGATGCGAAGACATCGTTCACCTGGTCCGGCGCCACGCTCATGAACCAGCCGCTGGAGCCGGCGAAACCCGAGCCGGTACCGAAGGCGATCGCGAAGCCGACTGCCCAGAAGACCAAAGCGGAGATGGCCAGGTTGACCAGGTTCTTCCAGGCTATGTGGCCGGCGTTTTTAGTCCGGCAAAAACCGGCTTCCAGGGTTGCAAATCCGGCCTGCATGAAGAAAACCAGGAATGCCGCCAGCATTACCCAGACTGTGTCGATGGCGATAGCCTCCGCCGAAGGTTCGGCGTCCTGAGCCAACGCCAGCGAGGGGATAAGCAGCATGAGCAGCGTCGCTGATGCGATCGCGCCCAACATTATTACCTTCTTTTTCCTGACAAAACCTTTGAAACCAATCATCGTTGTTCCCTCCTTTGCGTTGAGCGCGAAAATTACAGTACTTCAGGTCCGGTCTCGCCGGTCCTTATCCTCATGGCGAACTCGACCGGCGTCACAAATATCTTCCCGTCACCGATATCACCGGTTCTGGCGGCCTCTCCCAGGGTCGCAACCACCTTGTCTACCACCTCATCCTCGACCACCGTTTCCACCTTGACCTTGGGGCGCAGATTGATAGTCACCCGGGCGCCACGATAGGTCTCGGTGTAACCCTTCTGGCGGCCGAAGCCCTTGATCTCGGTGAAACTCATGCCCTCGATACCGATGGAGTCCAGGGCGTCACGGACTTCCTCCACTTTCTCGTGACGGATAAATGCTTCGATTTTTTTCATACCGCTCACCTCCTCAGGTGTCGCCGAACTTGATCCGGACAAGCCCTGGCGTTTGTTATCCTGAAGTTTAGAGATGAAATGGTTGCGGTTCTTTGGCCCGATGGCGCGAATGAACTGGGAGGTTATATACAACGGTCTTTATACCGGATGACAAATCGGGATGAGTCTGATTTAGCCATGGGGAGGGTCGAACACAAACATGGAAGAAGTCAGTCGCAGGAGGTTACCGTCTGGCAAGTGTGACTGGTATCGGTCGAACGCTGTTGCTATCTGCCAGACGTGACTGGTATCAGTCGAAGGCCGCCGGGCGGCAGTCGTCGCTGAGATGCGCCCGCACCTCGGCCAGGTGCTTCTCGTTGGTGCGCTGCCAGGAAAGCTGCGGGAGCTCGTCGAAGCTGAAGAAGCCGACGTCCATGGTC
>JAENWV010000017.1 GCA_016650015.1 Thermoleophilia bacterium
ATGTGTGAACCCGACCAGATAACTGTTCCCGTCCAGGAGGCCGTCGGCCTGGTGCTCAGCCACGACATCACCGAGGTCAACGCCCGAACGCACCACAAAGGCAGCGGCTTTCGCCGCGGCCATGTCATCAGCGAAGAAGATATACCCAAGCTCCTGGACCTGGGCAAAGAGAACCTGTATGTGCTGGAAATGACCGAAGACCAGATGCACGAGGATGACGCCGTGTTAATGCTCGCCGAAGCGCTGGCGGGAGCCAACGCCGAGTTCATGCCGGAACCCCGGGAGGGACGGATCAATATCATCGCCGGCGTCACGGGCTTGCTCAAGGTCGACGTCGATGCGCTTATGCGGTTCAACCTGGTGGGCGAGGTCATGTGTGCCAGCCGTCATACCAATACGATCGTTCAGGCCGGAGACATCATCGCCGGCAGCCGGGCGATCCCGCTGGTCGTCGAAAAGGAACTGGTAGAACAGGCGGTCGCCGGGGCCGAGGCGGCCGGGGGGATAATCTCCGTGCGGCCGCTCAAGGCTGCCCGGACCGCCATCATCATCACCGGTAACGAGGTCTTCACCGGCCGCATCGATGACGCTTTCGAACCGATCATCCGGGAGAAAGTGGAAGCCCTGGGCTCATCAATCGTCAACGTGACCAAGTGCCCGGACAACCTGCTGGCCATCAGGCAGGCCCTGCAGGAGGCACGCGAGGCAGCCGACCTGATCGTCATGACCGGCGGCATGTCCGTCGACCCGGATGACCTGACGCCGCTGGCGGCGCGCGAGGCCGGCGCCGAGATCGCCGCCTACGGCTCAGCCGTTCTGCCGGGAGCCATGTTCATGGTCGGTTATTTCGAGGACGGCAAGCCGGTGCTGGGGGTTCCCGCCTGCGGCATCCACCATCCCCGGACCATCTTCGACCTCATATTGCCCCGGGTGCTGACCGGAGAAAAAATCAGCGGCGCCGATATCGCCCGGCTGGGCCACGGCGGCCTCTGTCTGGATTGCCCGGAGTGCGACTTCCCGGTCTGCCCCTTCGGCAAGTCCAGCTGAACCAGCGCTGAAAAAGCTGAGAGGCCGCATAGCCGAAAACCGAAAAGCAGAGAGACTGGCATGACCATACTCATAAAAACCCTCGAGGAGCACCTGGACGTCGGAGGTTCCATACGATGAAGTCCCTCGAAGAGCACCTGGCTGAAACCGCCGCTTTCCACGGCGGCGATTGCCCCGGACAGACCCTGGGCGTCCGCCTGGCCCGTGCCGGCCTTCAGCAGATCGGCATCGACGATCCCCTCTCCGACCGCTGGCGCAAGAACATCATGGTCTACGTCGAGATCGACCGCTGCGCCGCCGACGCCCTGATGATCGTCACCGGCTGCCGCGTCGGCAAGCGGACACTGAAGATCGTCGATTACGGCATCATGGCCGCTACCTTCATCAACCTCAAGACTGGCAGGGCGGTACGGGTCATCGCCAGGGAAGAGGCCCGGTCGCTGGCGCCGAAGTACGCGCCGGAAGAAACCAACAAGTATGAGCAGCAGCGCCAGGCCTACCGGGTGATGCCCGACGAGGAGCTGCTGAGCTTCGAGGAAGTGAAAGTGACGATCCCGCCGGAAGACCTGCCGGGTAGCCCGATCTCACGGGTGGCCTGCGAGCGCTGCGGTGACCATGTGGTCGATATGCGCGAGGTGAAGATAGACGGCGTCACCCTCTGCCGCCCCTGCGCCCGGGGTGGGTATTTTGCCCGCGGGGATTAGTTTCCCGAAATACTCCTGGCGATTCTTTAACCATGCACCTATTCGGTGTGTAGACGGAACTGTGGGAAGGTCAACCGTTTGTTCTCTGTTGCCTTCTCGTACCCTACAGTCGTCAGAATATGGTCTGCAAAATATCTGTAAATAAACGCCTTGCAAATATGTCATATATGACATAAGATAATTACGTGACTGCAAGCGTCAAACCAATCGTCTGGTTGCACAACCTGGTCAAGACGCCGCCGTTTTCAAAGCAAGCACGGCTGGAAGCGGGCTTTTATCTGAGGATGTTACAAAAAGGCATGGTCTGCCGATGCCGCAGTCCAGGCCGATGCCTCAATCGGCGCCAGATGTCATGAGCTAAGAATCAATGATGAAAACGTAACCTGGAGAATCATTTATCGAATCGACAAGGATGCAATCGTAGTCCTGGAGGTTTTCGCCAAGAAGACCGGTCAGACACCAAAGAAGGTTATCGAGGTCTGCAAGAAACGACTATCTTTTTATGATTCATGAAGCTGGGAGATCAGATGAATGAAGCTGGGAGATCAGATGAAAAAGTCGAAAAGAAAAGATCTGGAATCAAAAGGCTGGAAGACAGGCAGCGCCCAGGATTTCCTGGGGTTGTCTGACGAAGAGCTGGCTTACATTGAACTCAAGCTGGCGCTTAGCCAAAGCCTTAAAGAGCGGCGGCAGAAGCAGAAGCTCACTCAGTCGGAACTGGCAAAAATGCTGAATTCCAGCCAATCCCGGGTGGCGAAAATGGAGGCCGGGGATCCCAAAGTTTCAATCGATCTGCTGGTGAGGGCGCTTTTCATTATGGGTGCGACGAAGAAGGATGTGGCGAAGAGCTTGACGATCTCAGATGAAGGTGCTAATCGGCGACAAAAGCTGGCGTCCTAATTCGATTCGATGGAAAGGATGCGGTCGATGTCGACTATGAAGACTACCACTGAAAAGAGCATGGTTATGCATGATCCGCTCCAATGGGAGAAGTGCTGCGGGGACTTTGTCTGGAACCACTGGGCCTGACTGTGACCGCTGCAGCTGATGCTCTCGGCATAAGCCGTAAGACGCTTTCGGCCATTCTCAACGGACGGGCCGGGATCAGTCCGGAGATGGCCGTACGCCTCTCGATTGCTTTCGGTGCTTCAGCGGAGAGCCGGCTGAATCAGCAGACTCAGTACGATCTATGGCAAGCGGAGCAGAACCGCAAGAAGCTCAAAGTGAGGATGACGTGGCCTGACTAGTTGGGCTTCCAGCTGCCCTTAATACCCTCTAATCGCTCCTCTTACCATCTAGTCCCAGGAATTTGGTTGGCAAAATACTGCAGATGTAACGTAGATACTGAAGATATTAATGACAAAACCAGCCAGTCCCAATTATTTGGTTTGCAAAATGTTTGCAAAAATGTGCTTGATAAAAGGTAGACAACGACGGGGTTACCGCCGCCTACCGGTTTTCAAGAGCGGGGTTGACCCTCTCCCTTAATGTTGTTTTGACTCGAATGCCGCTATCTTTACGGCTTTCTGATTGTCTACTTCTTATCTTATATTTTATGATATACGACTGTCTTACGGTTTTGGTTTGCAAAATGTTTGCAAATCAACTGATAGGGCGCCAGCTGGAGTGCGTTAAATAGCGGGCTTACCAACACGAGTGTTCAATCCCTGGCCGTCTCCCCGAACTTTGCTAATGATCAGACCGTCTTTGCGGGCACTTATGGCGACGGTGTCTTTAACTACACCTTTGCCTCGCCTTGTATCAAGCCAGACTTAAGTATTAAGGCAAGCAATGTTTTCTGGACCTCGTACTGACTATATCAACAGGCAACTATCTATCACGTATCAGATCAGCAACTCTGGGAGCCATAATGCAGAAAACGTAGAGATCACCGGCTCGCCAAGCTCAAACAGCGTCACTTTATCTACGCCTGTCCCGGTAAGTGTTGGCACCATAAAAGCCGGTAGCTCTGCGCCGTAACGCTTAAATACACTGTCCCGCCTGGAGTTACGTCCTTTACGACAAAGGTGAATGCTTCAGCTCAAGATAGTTGTGGAAGGACTTACGCCATCCTTAAGAACTATGGCGTCCAGGTTCACAGGCCTAGAATGGCACTCAGCGCTTCTAGACTTGGATCGCCTGACTTTTGGACTACCTGCGGCGCATGTCCGGGACCTAACCGGGCCGAGGTGTGTGCATCGAGTTTATCAAGGAGAATCTGACTTCACGGGGGAAGACTCGCCGCAGGAGAAACCTCCTTTACATCGCAAGGTTTCGGACCTCAAGCCAGGGGGAATGTTCATCTATTACAGATATATCTTTACCTGGAGGTGGTAATCATGGGTTGTGGAATGGAACATGGACCCGGTTACGGTTGTCATGAACACGGTGGATTTGGTGGTGGGAAAAAAACTCATCATACCTGTCCGACTTGTGGCATGCCGCACGGTGCGAAAGCTGAGTTTGGAGCGACGGAAGCTGACCTCGGCTCTTGTAAACTGGTAAAAAAGGCGGTGAAGAAGCTCCTCATGGAAAAGACGAAAGCTAAGATTGACGCGCGCTGGGGCGACAAACTTGATGCAGTTGCGCAGGAGCTTGTTGACATGGCTGAAGAAAAAATGAAACTGAAAAAAGAGATGTGGAAGCATAAGAAAGGGATGAAGGAGCGTATGCACGAGATCCTCGCCGAGGAGATGGAGGAAGAGGATTGAACGGGATTTTCGGCTAAAATCCCGGCACCTTGGCACCTTATTACGAATATAAGGATTAACTTCGGCCGGCAGGATGCAGCGCTGGCCATTTTGGTAACCAAATCTTTAGCAGAGAAGTTTTTTCAAGGTACGAGCATTCTAATGGGATGCCATCTTGGTAGCCTGGCGCAGCGTAATAAAGGTCTGCAGGCTTTTGGCGGAGGGGAATATGTGGAGTTACCCCGTTTCTGTTGACACTTTTACTTTAGCCTGCAGCCTCTAACGGAGCTTCCTCGAACATTCTTTCATACTCCGCAGGACTCTTGTAGCCAAGAGCAGAATGCCGCCTAAGCGGATTGTAGAAACCCTCGATATATCTGAACAACGCCAGCCTGGCCTCGTCTTGGGTCTTGAAACGCCTGCGGTGGACCAGCTCGGTCTTGATCGTCGCCATCATCGACTTAGCAGCAGCGTTGTCATAAGCATCTCCCCGGCTTCCCATTGAAGCCTTGATCTCGTCGAAAAGAGCGGCTGCCGATAGCTCGGGAAACTCGGCGAGTCTTTGGAGAAGATAATCCTTGAAGGGATCGAGTTTGCTGGGCCTCGGTGGCCTCAGGTAAACCGGCGGCCCGCCCCGGCGAAGAGCACGCCTGACCGCGTTTCTTGAGATCCCCAGCCTGCGGGCGATGGCCCTGATCGATAGCCCCTGACGATGAAGCGCTACTACGTCCACCCATTCCTCCAGTTTAATCACCACTACCTCCCTGGCAGAATCATGATCTGCCAAGAAGCTTACCTGCTGGCCGCAGGGGGGTTCGTTTTAAACCGGCACTAGGGGGTCATTTTTACATCGTCAGTGACAAGATCGAATGATAATGATTGAATCAAGTGTATCCTCTATACGATCGAGGTATTTGAAAAACCATCATCTACAGGGAGATTGCCATGAAAAATGTGTTGATCATTAATGCACACTTACACTATCCGGAGTTTTCTGAAGGGAACCTGACTAAGGCGCTGATAGAAACAGCTACCGAAGTATTTGAAAACAACGGCCTCGAAGTCAATACAACCAAAATCGAAGACGGATACGACCCAAATGAAGAGATGGAGAAACATCTTTGGGCCGATCTGGTTATCCTGCAGACTCCGGTAAACTGGATGAGTGCGCCGTGGATCTACAAGAAGTATGCTGATGAAGTATTCAATGCCGGCCTGTTTTCGCAGAAGATGGTTGTGGATGACGGACGCACCCGCAAAGACCCCAGCAAACAATATGGTAGTGGTGGCGTGCTCCAGGGCAAGAAATTCATGTTCTGTGCCACCTGGAATGCGCCCGAAGAAGCCTTCAATGACGAAAGCCAGCTATTTTTTGAGGGGAAGGCACAAAAGGATGTTTTCTTCAGCGTCAATCTCGGTTACAAATTCTGCGGAATGGAGATCCTTCCGGATTTCTCTTGCCACGATGTTCTGAAGAATCCTCAGTTTGACCAGTACATCGAAGACTATAAGAAACACCTTGAGGCACTGCTTTAGCCGGAGCATTTGGATAACTGGCTAAGCCAGACGCATTTGTTACATATCTGGAACTAGACTCGGCACTTGTTAGATACTATCTTGTGGTCGCAGCTAGCTTGGCGTAGGAATCGAACCTACCAACGACGGGGTTACCGCCGCCTACCGGTTTTGAAGTTCGGTACTTGTCTTACCTGCTAGTCCCTTCTTGTCCCATATAGTCCCTTCCTGTGCGGATTTCAGCAGCACCGTTTACCTTCTAATCCCTTCTATTAACGTCCAGTCCCTGGAATTTGGTTGGCAAAATGTTGGCATTATATCTTGAGCCGGTTGGAAAGAGCGGCTGTGGCGGCAAACCGGGCAATCGACCCCTGACCCCCCCGGGAAAGATCCATCAAGCGGATGCTTCTTGCTTTTGAATGTGATACTGATTAAGGCACTTCCAAGAGCAAAGGAGATGTGAGATGGAACCGTTTCGATATCATGTCTATATCTGCACCCAGGAAAAGCCCGACCCCAATGCGCCGAGCTGCTCTGGCCGAGGGAGTCAGAAGGTCCTCGAGACCCTGAGGGCGGAACTGGGCAAGGCCGGCCTAGGGGACGAGGTCCAGATCACTACATCGGGTTCCCTGGGCCTGTGCACGCGCGGGCCGAACATGATTGTCTATCCGGAGGGAATATGGTATTCGGGAGTCCAGGTGGAGGATATACCCGAGATCGTGCAAAAACATTTCGTCGCTGGCCGTCCGGTGGCACGCCTGGCAAATGAAGAGCCTGTGGCTCTCAAGGCCGAGATCCTCGAGAACAAGCGCAAGGCCATCGCCGCGATGAAGGCCGCTCAAGAGGCGCAATCAAAGAAATAGCTCGACGCCGTAACGATGGGCACGGCGTCCGGGGCGCCGACGGCCGAGATGGCGAAGCTGAAGGGGGCTCAGGGCTGCTTTTTAAGGCACCCTCGCAGACCTCCCCTTCGCACGCACATTCCCCGTGCAAACCAGGTATATATAGTCTTACCATGATCGAGGAAACCCACTGATATGTCCTGCAGCGTCGACTCCTCCCGGATAGACAGGCACCGGTTCGAGATTATCGCCTTTGACTGGGACGGCACCGCGGTAAAAAACCGCGAGGTTGATGCCAGTGCCGTGACCGCGGTCCTGGAAGAGTTGCTCAAGCTGGGCGTCACCATTGCCGTCATCACCGGCACCAATTTCAACAACATCGACCGGCAGTTTTCTTCTCTCATCGCCGGACCTCACAAACAGAATCTGTTCATTGGCGCCAACAGGGGCTCGGAAATCTACGGGTTCGATCGCAATTCCGTGCCGGTGGTGCTTTTTCGGAGGGAAGCCACGGCAGAGGAAAACCAGCTTCTGGATCGGGTTGCGGAAGTCGTAAAAAGTGATATCGAGCGCCGGTCCGACTTGATCATAAACATCATTTATGACCGGTTGAACCGCCGCAAGATCGACCTCATACCCGAGTGGGAAAAGCCGCCCAAATCCCGCATTGGCGAACTCATAACCAGAACGCAGAAACGTTTGCGCGACGGCGGTTTCAAGGAGGGGATCGGCGGCGCCTTCGATCTGGCGGTCAAGCGGTCGCGGGAGCAGGGCCTGGCCGATGCCCGGATAACCAGTGACGTCAAGCACATCGAGGTCGGGCTCACCGACAAATCCGACTCGATTAGGTGGCTCATCACCGAGATCGCCCGGCGGCAGAACGTCTCCCAGGCTGATTTTTTGGTGCTTGGCGACGAGTTCGGTCCCATCGCCGGATTTGACGGCAGCGATTTTCACATGGCGGTTCCGGAGCCGGAAGGCATAACCTATGTTTCCGTCGGCAAGGAGCCAAATGGGGTTCCCGCCGGTGTTTTGCATTTGGGCGGTGGCCCCGCCTGCTTCATGAAGCTGATGAAACGGCAGATCGGCCTGCGCCGCCGGCTGGCGGTAACCGACGATCCGTCCTTTCTCCTGGTCGAAGAGGGTTTCAATCCTCTCAGAGAGCGGGAGATCGAATCCCTTTTTGCGGTAAGCAACGGCTATCTCGGCACCAGGGGTTCGCTGGAGGAACGCAACCGGCATTCGGGGACGGCCACCCTAATCGCCGGCGTTTACGACAGCGATGGGCCGGAAGGACTCGAGCAGCTCGCAATATCGCCGGATTGGCTGTATACGCGAATCTACGTTTCCGGGCGCCCGCTGGCGCTGAACGCCCGGACCATGGTGGAACACGAACGGACCCTCGATTTGAAAAAAGGAGTTTACCGGCGCCACTGGCGTTACCGTGACAAGAACGGCCGGGTGACTTCGATTCACTTTCTGCGTTTCGTGTCTTTGGCGGATCCACACGCGCTGATCATGAGGGTGTCTGTCCTGCCTGAAAATTACAGCGCCATGATGCGCCTGGAAACCGGCATGAGCGAATGCGAGGGATGCCGGACGTCGCTGCAACCGGTGGCGGAAAAAGGCGACAGCATCCTCAGCCTGCGGGCCAAAACCAGCGACGGTGGCATTAACGTGTCCATGGCGCAGAGGACGCGGGTGCATCAGGGGTCCATCGATGTCAAAAGGAAAGTGCGAATTGAGGACGGCGGCATCTTTGAAGACCTGAGCTGGCAGGGCGAGATGGGCCGGTTGGTCACGCTGGAGAAATACGTTTCTGTTTATACATCGAGGGAGACCGCGGATCCTTTAAAAAGCGCGAGTAGTCACGTTAACGAGATAGCCGGACGCGGCCTCACGGAACTTCTGCTTGAACATATTGACAGTTGGGAAGAAAGATGGGAAAGCGCCGGAATCAGCCTTGGCGGTGACCCGTCGGCGCGCCGCTGGCTCAATTTTTCCATTTACCATTTGATCAGCGCCGGCAATCCCCATGATGAGAGGGTGTCGATCAGCGCCCGGGGACTCACCGGGACGATCTACCGGGGCCATATCTTCTGGGACGCCGAGATCTTCACGCTTCCCTTTTTCGTTTTTACGCATCCCGCTACCGCCAGGGCAATGCTGATGTACCGTTATCACACACTGCCTGCCGCTAAAAATAACGCCGCCGCGGCGGGTTACCAGGGCGCCATGTTTGCTTGGGAATCGGCCGAGTCAGGTCAGGAAATGACGCCGAAGGCCGTGCTTTCCTCCAGCGGTGAAGTGGTCCCGGTAACGGCCGGTGAGCTCGAGGACCACATCATCGCCGACATCGCCTACGGAGTCTGGTTTTACTGGAACGCGACCGGCGACACTGGCTTCCTGCTCGCGGCGGGCGCTGAACTGCTCATGGAAACTGCCAGGTTCTGGGTCAGCCGGTCGAAGAAGCGCGGGGACAGTTATCACATCCTGCGGGTCGAGGGACCCGATGAATACCACGACGAGGGCGTCGATGACAATTTCTATACCAATTCGATGGCAGCCTGGAATATTGAGCGCGCCCTTGAAGCCGCCGCGATCCTAAAACGATCGCACCGGGATGAATGGTCGGCTCTCAGCGCCAGAATCGGACTTAAAGCCGGGGAATTACGTCATTGGCAAACGTTGGCGGCGAAGATGTTCCGCGGAGCCGAAACCCAGAGCGGTGTGATCGAACAGTTCGCCGGCTATTTCAGTCTCGATGACCTGGACATCCACGATTACGAACCTAAAACGGCGCCACTTGACGTCATTCTGGGTCATGACCGGACCGTTAAAACCCAGGCTGTAAAGCAGGCCGATGTCGTCATGGCCCTCTATCTGCTGGAACGGGAGTTAAGCGGAGAGGCCATCAGGGAAAGCTTCAACTACTATGAACGCCGGACCGATCACGGCAGTTCCCTGAGCCCCGCCATGTATGGGCTGGTAGCAACGCGCCTGGGCCTGCTGGACAAGGGGCTGGCGTATTTCCGGCGGGCCGGCCGGATCGACCTGGCAAATAACATGGGCAACGCCGCCGGCGGTGTACACCTGGCGGCGATGGGCGGGCTCTGGCAACAGTTGATTATGGGGTTCGCCGGTGTCCGGGCGGAGTCCGATTGCTTATGCATGTACCCGCGTCTGCCCGGCAAGTGGACGCGTCTGGCGTTCAAACTGCATTGGCATGGCTGTACGCTTGAGCTAGAGATCATCAGGAACCGCGTCATCCGGTTGAAGCTGGAGGAAAGTGGAGAGGTACCAGTTAGGATTTTCGGCTGCGAGGTCCAGCAACTCGCCGCGCCAGGTACCTTCTCGTCCGAGTGGAAGGCCGGCACTTGGGGTGAGTTTACCCCGATACCAGGACGGACCGGTAGCCTTGACGGTCGGAAGAATTGAGGTGGAAATGCAGGAAAAGGCCGGCATAGTCATACCGCTTGACGGTTCGCGCACGGCGGCTCTGGCTTTTGGCGCCGCCCAGGCGGTGGCCGAAGTTATGGACGCCGTCCTGCACATCGTCACCGTGACCGACCAGCCTCTGCCCGAACCGGAACTGATGGGTAAACTCGGGATCGATCGTCTTCCGTTGCGGGACTTCGTGCTGCACCAGGAACCCGGCGATGTCGTCGACGTGGTCGTTTCACTGGCCTCGCGGCAAAACATGTTAATGACCGTGATGTCCAGCCATGGTGAGACTTTTAACCAGGGGTCCCTGATAGGCCACATCGGTATGGGAATAATCCAGCGCTCCACCTACCCGGTCATGGTTATCAGGCCCGATATGAAAAAACTTCCTGATTCCAACTGGCGCCCGCGTAAAGCCCTGGTCCCGCTTAATGGGTCACCAGCGGCAGCGGCGGCCATGGACCGGGCGTTGCAGCTGGCGGAACTGATGGGATGCGAGGTCGATGTCATTCACGTGGCTATGCAGGGGCAGAAACGGCCGCGAGCGGCCGGCTCCCTGACCTCGCCGATGTATCTCGATTATCCCCATCACGAGTGGTCTGCTTGGGCAGAGGAGTTTATGGCCCGTTTTGCCCGGCGGCCGCCTTCGGTCAAGCTAAGGCTTCTCCACCGGGAAGGCGTACCGGCCGATCAGATGATCAAGCAGGCCGAAGAGAACGGGGAAGACCTGATCATGCTCGCCTGGCAGGGCAGTCTGGAGAAAGGCCGGGCCAGAACCATAAAGCGGATTCTGGCCAAAACGGAAGTGCCTTTGATCCTGATAAAAACAGGATGATCAGCACTCTTGGGTGATCAGTGCCCCCGGATAATCAGTCCAATCGGGAGATCTCTCGGTAGCTGGTTTGTCGTCAGCCCGGCCGGGGGAATCTACTCCGCTGCAATTTGCACAAGCAGGAACGGTGGGCGAGAGCGAGCTTAACTTCGCGCTCAAGCGGGTAGTGGAAGAGGATGACATCCCTGGCCAAGCTTCCCAAAACCCACGGTAACGGCTTTTTCGAGGTCCGCATGGAGTCGATCGGCGGCCTGGGAGCCAACGTAGCCGGCAAGATCTTCGCCGAGGCCGGCGTCCTGGGCATGGGGTTTAACGGTGTCACTTTTTCCTCCTACGGCGCGGAGAAGAAGGGCACGGCGGTCAAGACCTTCGCCCGCTTCTGCGACCCGCGCCAGGAGATCCGCATCGCCGCGCCGGTGGAGTATCCTCACCTGCTGGTCATCTTCCACGACAGGCTCCTTCAAACCGGCAAGGCGGTCACGCACGGTGTCACCCACGACACGACGGTGGTGGTCAACTCCCGGCACCCGCTGGATCAGGTGCGCGAGCAGGTGGGCCTGTGCGGCGGCGGCCTGGGAGTGGTGGACGCCATCGGTATCGCGGTGGAGGAGAAGAGCCGACCCAACACGGTGCTGCTTGGGGCGATGACCCGGGCCAGCGGCTTCATGGACCCCGAGGCGGTGCGAAAGGCCATCGCCGGCACCTTGGGTCACAAATATCCCAAAATGCTGGAGGGAAACCTCCGCGCTTTCGACCGGGGATACAGGGAGATGCAGCTGGAAGAATACGCCTGCTCGATCAAGCATCCCAAGGAGCCGCCGCCCCGGTTCGTCTCGCCGCTGGGTTACGAGAACGCTCCTATCGGCGGCGCCGTGGTCAACCCGGGCAACACGATACTCCGAGACCTGACCCCCTCGCGCACCGGTTACATACCGCAATTCTTCCCCGAGGACTGCATCAACGACGGTCACTGTGAATACACCTGCCCCGACTTCTGCTTCACCTGGGAGTCGGGCGTCGATCGCAAGGGCAAGAAAGGGATGGTCAACAAGGGGATCGATTACCGTTACTGCAAGGGATGCCTGCGCTGTGTCGAGGCATGTCCCACAACGGCGCTCAGAACCGTGATCGAGGATGAGGAATACGTCAGGGAACATACGGTGCCGCTACTGGGCAGAGAGGAATGACGCAGGAAATGAACATCGACATGACCGGTATCTGCAGCCTGGGCAGCGCGGCGCAGAACATGGATTTCAAGAGCGGCAACGAAATGGCTTCCCTGGCCGCGCGGCAGATCAATTACCACCTGATGGGCTTCTATCCGATCACCCCCTCCACTGAGATCGCGGAGAATATCGACGAGATGTACGCCCAAGGGCTGTGCGAAACCAGACTGATCCCGGCCGAGGGTGAGCACAGCGCCGCCGGCATCTGTTACGGGGCCAGCACCGCCGGAGGCCGTGTGCTTAACGCCACCAGCGCCCAGGGACTGCTTTACGCCCTGGAGCAGCTGCCGGTGCAGTCGGGTACCCGCTTTCCCATGGTGATGAACATCGTCACTCGGGCGATCAACGGTCCGCTGAACATCCGCGGCGACCATTCCGACCTGATGTTCATGTTAAACACCGGCTGGATCATCCTGCTGGCGCGCAACCAGCAGGCGGTATACGACATGAACATCATGGCGCTCAGAATCGGTGAGCATGAAAAGGTGCGCCTCCCGGTGGCAGTCGCCTACGATGGATTCTTTACATCGCATCAGAAACGCCGCGTGGAGTATTTCATCAGCGAGGCCGACGTGCGCGCTTTCATCGGCCCATACCGGGAGATGCAGAGCTCTGTGAAACCGGAGCAGCCGGTCACTATCGGCCCCTATATGAACGACCCGGACCTGATCAACAACAAGTACCAGCTGCACCTGGCGATGGAGGCGGCCCGGGAGGTCATTCCCGAGGTGTTCGCAGAGTTCGCAGTCTTAAGCGGCCGGCAGTATCCGCTCGTGGATTCCTATATGACTGAAGACGCCGAATCCGGACTGTTTGCGCTCAATTCCGCCGCCGAGATCGCCAAGGACGCCGCGGACAGCCTGCGACGCGAAAGAAGCGCGGTGGGTGTGGTCAGTCCCAACGTTCTTCGGCCGTTCCCGGCGGCCGAGGTGCAGGCGGCGGTGGGGAACCTGAAGTCACTGGTAATCGCCGAGCGGGCTGATTCATACGGTGGCAACGGCGGCTGCATGACATTCGAAGTAAAGGCGGCGCTCCACGATCTGCCGGGCAACAGCACCAGGTGCGTCACCCGCATCTATGGCCTGGGCGGACGTGATTTTTATACAGATGACGCGGAGAACCTGCTGCGGTTGGCTATAAACGCGGCAGGTGGAAAAGCGACTTCCGGCAAGGCAGGCAGCGAGGTGGGGGACGGGATCAAGGCTTTCGACTATTACGGCGTCACCCCGGGAGACAGGAATTGGAGTCTGGAACCGGTCACCAGACCCATCCCCGCGGAAAAGACCCGCCAGGCCCTGATCAAGATCGAGCAGGATCCCGAGACCGGCCGCCTGAGCGTGCGGACATCGAGCGTGCGGGCCATGACGGCGCTGCCCAAGCGGATAGCTCCCGGCCACGGGGCCTGCCCGGGCTGCGGTATATTCCCCAATCTCAACCAGTTCTTCAAGGGCATCGAAGGCGAAGTGGTCGTGCTCTTCCAGACCGGTTGCGGCATGGTGGTGACAACAGCTTACCCGGAGAGCTCGCACCGCGTGACATATATACATAATCTCTTCCAGAACGGCGCCGCCACGCTGTCGGGAGTGGTGGAAATGTACCGGGAGCGGCAGCGGCGGGGCGAGATACCGGCCGATCGGCAGCTTACCTTTGTGATGGTTTCCGGCGACGGGGGCATGGACATCGGCATGGGATCGGCGCTCGGCGCCGCCCTGCGCGACCATGGGATGATCATCGTGGAATACGACAATCAAGGTTACATGAACACCGGCAACCAATTAAGCTACACGGTGCCCCTGGGAACGAAGACGACGACGAGCGGAGTCGGGCCGGTGGAGAAGGGTAAGTCGTTCCACCATAAGGACACCGCCCAGATCATGGCCGCCACCAACATCAAGTACGTGGCCACCTCAGTGGAAGGCCTCTCCATCGACATGGTTAAGAAGGCGGCCAAAGCCCAGTGGTACGCCAACCGCGGCCACCTGGCATACATCAAGCTGCTATCGGCCTGCCCGTTGAGCTGGCGCTCCAAAGAGCAACTGGGCACCGAGGTGATGCGGGCCGCCGTCGACTGCAATTTCTTCCCGATCTATGAGGTGGAGCAGGGAATTACCACCATCAACTACGACCCTGAGAGCCGCAAGCGCCGGGTGCCATTATCGGACTGGCTGGGCATGATGCCGCGCAGTCGCCATCTGACCGGACCGGACTACCGGGAGCAGTACGATGATCTGGAGGCGGAGATCGAGCGCCGCTGGCAGAGGCTGAAGGCCCAGGCCGAGAATGAGCGGCTCTAAAAATGTGCTTAGTGATATAGCGTTTCGGCTGACCTACACTTAGATTAGTCATTCACCGATGCGTTGGCAAATGTTGGCAAATGGTTGGCAAACACCCTCCTGGAGCTTTGAAGCGGGGAGGAGCCCACATCATGGAAACCTTGGTTTTGCAGGTAGTTTCTGGTGCCGAAGGTGGGAATCGAACCCACACGGGGGGGTGACCCCCACCGGATTTTGAGTCCGGCGCGTCTGCCAGTTCCGCCACTTCGGCAGTGAGGGATGGACGTTCTCCGGGATTCTACCCATTAGTTCTGAAAAGCAGGACGTTTTCACTTCTGTGAAGTCTGCTCTATATCATCAGGGAAGCTCTCCCCTTTTCCACCCGAATTTGTGACTCCATAGGGTAGAATAGCGGTTGAACATGGTCACTCCACCCGAAATCAGCAAACAGGTCGAAGAGCTCCGCCGGGAGCTCGACCGCCACAACCACCTTTACTACGTCCTCGACCAGCCGGAAATCAGCGACGCCGACTACGACCGGTTGTTTACCGAACTAAAACAACTCGAGCAAAGATATCCGGAGCTGCAGTCACCCGATTCACCGACCCAGCGGGTCGGCGCCGAACCGCTGGAATCGTTCACCCAGGTGCGCCACCCGCTGCCGATGCTCTCTCTCGCCAACGCCCGCAATGAGCAGGAGCTGGAGGACTGGCACAACCGGGTGGACAAGCTGCTCGTCGAAACCGGCCTGAAATCAGAGAGTGCCGCCTTTGTCGTCGAGCCCAAGATCGACGGGCTGGCCATCTCGCTCATCTACGAGAATGGCAGCCTGGTGCGCGGCTCCACCCGTGGCAACGGCGAAATCGGCGAGGACGTCACCGCCAACCTGCGCACCATCCACGCCATTCCCCTAATCCTGCGTCTGGAGCGGGACGAACAACCGCCCGCCGTGCTTGAGGTGCGCGGCGAGGTCTATCTGCCGCTGGCGGCCTTCCAGCGCTATAACGAGGAGCGCGCCGCCGCCGGCGAGTCCACCTTCGCCAACCCGCGCAACGCCGCCGCCGGTTCGGTCCGCCAGCTCGATCCGCGCATCGCCGCGCGGCGCCCCTTGAGCATCTGGTGCTACCAGGTGGGTTACACGGAAGGGCTGGAACTTAAGTCCCACTCGCAGGCGCTCGACTGGTTGACGGCCCATGGCTTCAAGGTCAATCCTCTGATCGAGCGCTACGAAGATTTCACGGCAGTCATCGACGCCTGCCGTGCCTGGGAGGAACGTCGCGCCGAACTCGACTACGACATCGATGGCGCCGTGGTCAAAGTGGACTCCTATTCCATGCACGACACTCTGGGTGTGGTGGGCCGCGACCCGCGTTGGGCAGTAGCCTACAAGTTCGCGCCCAGCACGGCGGTCACTCATCTGTTAAAAATCGGCATCAATGTCGGCCGCACCGGGGCGCTGAATCCTTACGCCGTCATGGAGCCGGTGGAGGTCGGCGGCGTCACCGTCAGCCAGGCCACGTTGCACAACGAGGACGACATCCGCCGCAAGGACATCCGCGAGGGCGACTGGGTGGTCATCCAGCGTGCCGGCGATGTCATCCCGCAGGTGGTGGGTCCGGTGATCCAGAAGCGCAGCGGCTCCGAGCGGGAGTTCCGGCTGCCGGACATCTGCCCCTCCTGCGGTTCCCACACGGTACGCCCGGAAGGCGAAGTCGTGGTCCGCTGCCCCAACCGGTCCTGTCCCTCACAGATAGTCGAGAGCATCAAGCACTTCGTCAGCAAGGGCGCCATGGATATCGAGGGCGTGGGCGAGCGGCTGGTGGAGCGGCTGTTTTCGCTGGGTCAGATCAAAAACATGGCCGACCTCTATTCCCTGCAAAAAGAGGAGCTTGTGGGACTGGAGCTTTCCCTTTCAATAAACAAGAAAGGGAAAAGCGTACCCAATCGTCTGCAGGAAAAGAGCGTCAATAAGATGTTCGCGGCGCTGGCAGACTCGAAGGCCCGGCCGTTCCACCGGGTGCTGTTCGCTCTGGGCATCCGGCACGTAGGTTCGATCAATGCCCGGTTGCTCGCCGTGCACTTTCGCATCATTGATAACCTGATGTCTGCGGCAGCGGAAGAAATATCAGAGGTGGAGGGTATCGGCCCGGTTATCGCCGAGGCCGTGCGCGACTACTTCGCGGAAGCGCATAACCTGGAAACAATCGAGCGTTTGCGCCAGGCCGGCCTGCAACTTGAAATGGCCGCTGACGAGGAAGAAACGCCCAAACCGCTGGCCGGCAAGACCTTCGTTCTCACCGGAACGATGACCTCCATGGGCCGCTCCGAGGCGAAGGAGAAGATCGAGGCGCTGGGCGGCAAGGTCTCCGGCTCGGTCGGCAAGGGTACTGACTTTCTGGTAGCCGGGGAGAATCCGGGCTCGAAGTTGCGAAAAGCCGAGGAGCTGAAGAAGAAAATACTATCCGAGGACGATTTCCTGGGGATGGTCTCGAAATGATCAAAAAATTAGTCTGTGCTGAATGCCTCCATGGCCTCGCCGAGAAGCGCGATAGCGTCGTTTATTACCTGCAAATCTTATGAAGCAAATAAAAAGCAAATGGGTTACTTTTGGTTTTTAGCACTTGAGTTATCAGCACTGATATTCTTGGTCATTTTTATCTGGTCCATAACTCATCTTTCCTAAACCACCAGGAAGACATTTCCTCGCCCAGCTATTGAGAAGATGGGGCGGGTGCGTCGGGGCTGGCTGAACTATTTACGGCTGACCGAGGCAAAGGGCGTCTTCAAGGAGCTGGACGGCTGGATACGCAGGCGACTGCGCTTAATCCTCTGGCGACAATGGAAGCGCACCTGCACCCGGGCCAAGAACCTGACGCGGCTGGGACTGGGCGAGGAGCGGGCGCGGCGCTCGGCCACCAACGGGCGCGGCCCGTGGTGGAATGCCGGGGCTTCGCACATGAACCACACCCTGCCCAAGAAATACTTTGATGCACTTGGACTCGTGTTACTGCAAGATCAACACCGGCAACTTCAATGTACAACATGAACCGCCGTGTACGGAACCGTACGCACGGTGGTGTGGGAGGGGGGACGCCGCGAGGCTCCCCCCTACTCGGATTATATCTATGCCTGCGCTCCAAGGGCTAAGGAACAGCCGGCGTGTCAGTTGGCGTATAGCCCAGCTTGGAATACTGATCGTCTATCCTCGTCCTGATTTCCTTGAGCGGAACTCCTTCTTTTTGCCACTGGCTCACGGCCAGTGCGATATCCACTCATATGTCTCAACCAGCCGCGTGCTTGTCGAAGACGATGTCATTGCCGCTACCCGACTTGATGAAGCAGTCAAGGTTGCTGTCATGCCCTTCAAGCTTGCCGCAACCGCAATAGCAGGGGATGTATTTCAGGACATCCGGGTTATCCACAGCGAACTGATACGCCTCGGCCGTGCCCTTGGGCACAGTCGGCCCATTGACAAAATCCGGCAGTTTGACTGCAGTGGAGCCGCCGCTGTCGCTACGGGTCAGCATCCAGCCCAACAGGCCGCCGGCTATTACGACGAGAAATATCAATCCGGTGAAGATGGCGATCATCACGGATTTTGATGAACCGTTTTGCGAGGTCGGTTTTTTCTTTTTATTAGTCAATTTTCACCACCCTTCCTACAGCGCAAACCTGTTTCATTGATGATTAATATCGCAATACTTTCCGTCAATTCCACAATGGATGGATTCCAACTCCAGCGTTGAATGGATAATTCCAAAGTCGCTGGCCAGCTTCTCCCTCAGATCCGTCAGGATTCGACCACCCTCGCTGACCTTGACGTCATCGACCACCACGTGGCAGCTCAGGGCGTAAAGCTCCGACCCCAGCGTCCAGACATGCATGTCGTGGATATCCAACACGCCATCTTTCTGCTTCATCTTCGCTACGAGGCGGTCGACATCGATGGCCCGCGGAGAGCTCTCCAGGAAGATTTCCAGCGTCTCGCGGATTATCTGCCAGGCGCCCCGCAAAATGGCCAGGCCCAACAGGGCGCTGATTAACGGGTCGATCGGATACCATTCCGTGGCGATGATGACGATTCCCGCCACTACCACCGCCGCCGAGGCGGCAGCGTCTCCCAGCAGGTGCAATACGGCGCTGCGGATGTTGATATCGCCGTGCGCCTTGCCCCTCAGGGCCCCGACTATTACCAGATTAGCACAGAGGGCAAGGGTAGCCGTAATAATGACGAGGGCGCCAGCGACCGGTTGAGGGTCGAGGAAGCGGTGCCAGGCTTCATAAAAGATCCAGAAGGTAACTGCAACCATTGCCAGCGCGTTGATCAGCGCTGTGAGGATACCCGTGCGGTGAAAGCCGAAAGTCTTTTCCGCGGTCGGCGGCTTCTTCGCCTGCTCGATAGCGAACCAGGTGATGCCAAGGGCCGCCATGTCGGTAAAGTTGTGGACTGCGTCGCTCAGGAGGCCGAGGCTGCCGGAGACCAGGCCGGCCGCCACCTCCGCGACCACGATAACGAGATTAAGCCCGATTCCCGCCGCCAGGCCGCGCCTGATTCCATGGGAGCGACCGGAACCGCGGGAAGCCCTATCGCCGTGGTAATGCCCGGCGCCGCTCATTGCTCCCTCGCTTCTCCCAGGGCCTCGCGGCCTTCCTTGATGATCAGCGGGAGCATGGCCAGGGCTGCGATCGAATCAGCCCAGCCCCAGCCGAAGGCCGCATTCATCACCAGTCCCGCCAGAAGCACCAGGGAGAGGTACGAGCACATCCAGGTTTCGACGGCGTCGGCGGCAAGGGCACGGCTGCCGAGGGCCAGCGCCGTCCGCCTCTTGAGGAGGGCCAGCGCTGGCATGATGACCAGCGATGCCACCGCCACGATGATTCCCACCGTGCTTTCCTCGGCCTCATTGCCGCTGAACAGCTTGTAGCCGGCCTCTGCCAATATATATGCAGCCAGCGCGAAAAAGGTTATGCCGACGATGTACAGCGCCCGGCGCTCGAGCGTGGAATGCTCCTCTTCGGAAAGTTCCGGGCCGGCTTCCCTCTCATGTTTGAGCCGCCAGAGAAGCGCGGAACCGGCGGCGATTTCGATGACGCTGTCGAGCCCGAAGCCGACGAGGGCGATGCTCCCGGCGGCAATCCCGGCGCCGACGGCGACGAACCCTTCCAGGGTGTTGTAGCCGATGGTGAAATATTCCAGCCGCATGCCGCGGCGCAGGAGATGGCCGCGGTTTAACTGCCCGGCGCTATGGCTCCGTATGGCCGACATGGTCTAGCCCCGTGGTAAAGAGTTTTAGTACGTGGTCATCGTCAAGGGAGTACCAGGCGACACGCCCCTCCTTGCGGACTTTCACCAGCTGGGTGTTGCGAAGTACGCGCAGCTGGTGGGAAATCGCCGACTGTGTCATGTTCAGCGCG